>DASZZN010000013.1 GCA_035544955.1 Candidatus Dormiibacterota bacterium | reverse complement strand
CCGCTGTCTCATAAACGTACTTCGCGACCGGCGCCGAGCCGACGAAGGAGATCGCCGAGACCAGGGGGTGACGGAGCAGTGCGTCCACCGCCTCGCGCGCTCCGTGGACGACGTTCAAGATGCCTTCGGGGAAGCCCGCTTCGAGAAACAGCTCGGCGAGCCGCTGGGCGCCAAGTGGCGTTCGCTCTGACGGTTTGAGTACGAACGTGTTGCCCGCGACGACCGCGAGCGGGAACATCCAGAGCGGGATCATCACCGGGAAGTTGAAGGGCGGGATGCCCGCGCAGACGCCGAGCGGGTAGCGGTAAAGGTCCTGGTCGACGCCGCTGGAGACGTCGCGGAGGGTCCGGCCCTGGAGCAGCGTGGGCGCGCCGCACGCGAAGTCGACGACCTCGATGCCGCGACGGACCTCGCCGCGCGACTCCTCGAGCGTCTTCCCGTGATGCCTGGTCACGATCGCGGCGAGCTCCTCGAAGTGCTCCTCGAGCGTTGCCTTGTAGCGGAACATCAACCGCACGCGCTCCATGAGGGGGGTCCGAGACCAGGCAGGGAAAGCAGCGGCGGCGGCGGCCACGGCCGCGTGGACGTCGCGCTCGCCTGAGAGAGGGACTTGTTCGATCACCTCTCCTGTGGCCGGGTTGTATACGGGCAGGGTCGCCACCCCGTCGGCGGGCGAACGCCACTCGGCAGCGACGAGGTTCTTGATCATTGCACCTCTTGGGCGAGCTGTTCGGCTATCTGCTTCATCTCGCGATCGCCGCCAGAAGCGTGGCGACCACTCGAACGACCATCCATACTCGATTCATAGCTTCGAACCACCATTCGATGTAGCGATCGTGTTGTTGGCGCTCGTGATGCCACGAAAGTAATCAAGACTCAGCCGCACGTTAGTGGCCGGTCCGGATCCCGGTTCGGGCTCTGCAGTAAGCGCTGTGTCCTGCTCGAGTACAAACCAGCCTTCATATCCGACGTCGCTGAGTCGACTCAATATCGCGTCGATGTCGAGACCGCCCTGACCGAGTGGCTGATACAGACCCTCTCTAACCGCATCGGCGTACGTGAGTTCATCAGCGCGAAGCCTGGTGGCGACCTTGAGATTCAGATCTTTGAGGTGGACATGATTAATCCGTGAACCTGCGTCGGCCGCCAGGTCAATGGGATCAATGCCGCCGAGCACCAAGTGCCCCGTGTCCAGGCAAAGGCTGATATCGGTTCTTGCCAGCAATTGGGAGACCTGCTCATCGCTTTCGATGGCGGTCCCGACATGGGGATGGAACGAAACGCTCAGACCATAGGCTTCGGCGATGCTCTGAGCGGCCGACAAGTTCTCGCTCAGTACTCGCCATGACTCGGGTGAAAGCTGGTGATGGCTGTCGTACGTGTTGCCGGCCAGAGCAGCCGCAAGGACCAGTCTCTCGGCGCCAGCCGCGGCCAGAGTCCTCGCCCGTGTAACGACGTCGCTAAGCGTTCTCGGCTCGTGAAGGATCGTGGCGAGAAAGCCGCCGACGAGGTGGAGTCCATGCCGATCCAGTAATTCGCGGCAGATTTGCGGGTCGTCCGGCAGGTAACCTGGCGGTCCGAGTTCAGTTGCCTCGAACCCGACGACTTTCATCTCTTCCAACACCCGGTCCGCTGTCATACGGTATCCCCAAGCAGGAAGTTCGCTGACTCCCCACGAAATCGGGGCCGCAGCGACCTTCATCCGATCTCCTCGATCCGCACCGGCCGGTGCTCACGTTGGGAGCGCTCTGCAGCAAGGGCGACGACAAACGCCTCCCTTGCAGCGGTCGCCGGGCAGGGACTCTCGCTGCCCTGCTTCACAGCCGACAGGAACGCATCCAATTCAGCTCGGTATGCGTTCTTGAAGCGATCCATGAAGTCGCGGTATCCGCTCTCAGATGGATTCTCCGCCCCGGGCTCGACTGAACGCAGTGGAGTCCGCCCATTGGTGCCGACGGTCAGGCTGTCGCGCAAGCCAAAGACCTCCATTCGGACGTCATATCCGCGAGGATCGTTCCGCGCTGCACTAAACACCCCGAGCTCGCCTCCCTCGTAGCGGAGCACCGCGCATGCGGCATCGACGTCGAGGTGTCGCGCGAACATACCATCATGGGCCTGGCCATCGGCATAGACCTGAACAACCTTGCGACCGAGAACCCACGAACCGATATCGAAGTCGTGGATGGCCAGATCGAGCCAAATGCCGCCTGATTCAGCGACGTAAGCCTCTGGCGGAGGGGCAGGGTCGTGGGTTGCCATACGGACGAGATGCACCTGACCCACGGCACCGGAGGTGACCGCCTCCCTGGCCGCACGATAACCGGAATCGAAGCGCCGTTGAAACCCGATCTGTACCAAGGCCCCGGCCCGGCCGACATGTTCAATGACTGCATCCGTAGCCGCGAGATCGAGGGCGATCGGCTTCTCGCAAAACGCAGGGCAGCCAGCATCTACCGCTAGGTGCAGAAGGTCGGCATGGGCGGGTGTGGCGGCTGCGATCACGACAGCGTCAATCCCTACATCCAACAGGGCGGATGGCGTTTCAGCAAAGTCAGCTCCAAGCTGTTGCGCGAGCCTGGAGGCACGCCCAAGGTCTGCGTCGGTTATCGTCAGTCGGTCAACAAGCTTGTTCGCTTGAAGGGTACTCGCATGAAAAGTTCCGATTCTGCCCGCGCCGATGATCCCTACATGCACCGCTATATATGCCACCCCTCTTCGGCTGACGGGAACGTTCCCAGTAGTATAGGCGGCCAATAAGCGATGTCAAGGATGACGGGGACGAGAGGGCTAGCTACGGCCACGTCGCGGGCTCCGACAATTATCGATGTTGCCGCCCGCGCCGGCGTTTCCAAGTCGGTCGTCTCTCGCGTCATACGGGGCGAGACATCAGTGAGCCCGGCTAGCCGCGTCGCGGTCTTGTCGGCGGCGGAGGAACTCGGTTATCGCGCCAATGCGGTCGCTAGGAGCCTAGTCCAGCGTCGCACCTACAACGTCGGGGTTGTGGTGTCGGATCTGCACAATATCTTCTTCGCGGAGATTCTCGACGGACTGTATGCCGCAGCCGAGAAGCTGGGTTACCGGGCGCTTATCACAACTGGCAATCGCGACCCAGTGGCTGAAGAGCGGGCGCTGGAGCAGCTGCTGGAGCTCCGGGCGGACGGTATCGTCCTAGCCGGGCCTCGTATGCCATCGGAGGCAGTTAGAGCGGCATCGCGGATCATTCCCATTGCCGTCGTCGGCAGCGACCTGCACATCCGCGGTGTCGATGTGGTAGTCGATGACGACGTAAGGGGTGCCGAGATGGCGGTTAAACATCTCGCCAGCCTTGGTCACCGCGACATCGCCCTAATCGACGGTGGCCGGGGGGCCGGCGCGGCCGAGCGGAAAGCTGGATACGAGGCAGCGATGGCCGAGCTTGGCCTGAGTTCGCATATTCGCATCGCGCCAGGGGACTTTACTGAGAGCGGCGGATACGAAGGTGCACGCATCCTGCTCGATGGGCGCCGCCTTCCGACCGCAATATTCGCATGCAACGATCAGTCCGCTGTGGGCGCGCTGAACGCCGTCAACGAGGCTCGGCTGAGAGTCCCGGATGACGTTTCGCTGATGGGCTACGACAACACTGCGCTTGCGGCGATGCGACACATCTCTCTAACGACAATCCATCAGCCTCGAAGCCAGATCGGGGAGATCGCGGTCAGGGCCGTGATCCACAGGATCGAAACACCGGGCGCACCGGCCCGCCGCCGCGTTCTCACGCCGCAACTTGTCGTCCGCTCCACGACAGGCCCGCCGCGCCCGAAGGGAGTTTCCAAACGACACACTGGGGAGTAAAGAGACTCAGCTCCCCGAGTTCTCATTGATGCATTAGGGCAGGAGAAGGCGGGTCGCGAACCTAACCACGCCCCTGCGACCAGTACGTCAATTGCAGCAGCCCTTGACTTTCGTTCCAAAGCGAATAGACTACGCGGGAACGTTCCCGGAGAGACCCAAACCAGGTTGGGGCTTTCGTGGACGTTGGTCACCGGACCTCGGCCGCCGATATGCGCTCACACACCACAGGTAATTCGCTTGACACAAGAACGGGAGGACTTTGATGCGTAAGAGGGACGCTCGATGCCCGGGTTACCTCGGTTGGCTGGCTGCGACGGTGTTGATAGGGCTAGCGGTGTCGGCATGTTCTGGATCGTCGTCGCCTCCGACATCGGGTCCCGCCGGCGGTTTGATCTTGGACATCAATGGTCCCCTCTCAGACCCTTTCTTCGGTGCTATCAAGCTTGGGAGCGACGACGCCGCCAAGGCGCTGGGTATCAACTACCAGTACGTGGCCGCTACAGACGAAAAGAATGTGGTAGCCGACTATACAAGGCTGCTACAGGAATCGATTGGCCGTCATCCCGCTGCCATGGTCGTGGGAGACTTCGTTCCGTCTGCGTTCGACCCACTCATCAAGCAGGCTGTTGACGCCGGGATTCCGGTCGTTATCGTCAACTCAGGCGCAGACTCCTGGCAAAACGTTGGCGCGCTCACATACGTGGGAGAGAACGCTTTGGTGACCGGCGAAGCCGCCGGTACCTTCGCAGCCAAAGCCGGTGTTCACCATCTTGTCTGTGTGAACCACGTCGCGGGCAACCCACAGCTCAACCAGCGTTGCCAGGGTGCCCAGATGACGCTGTCTCAGGCGGGCGGGACCAGCACAGTACTCAACATCCCTACGGCAGACAGCGGAAACCCCGCGGCTGTTCAGCAAGACATCCAGGGCTTTCTGACAGCCCATCCAGAAACCGATGGTGTATTGACCCTGGGATCGGGAATCGCGACTGACGCACAGGCTGCCATCAAGGCAATCGGCAAGACAGGTCAGATTAAATTGGGCACGACCGATGTATCGACCGCCGTCTTGCAGGCGGTCAAGAGCGGTGACATCTCATTCGACATGGATCAGCAGGCGTATCTGCAGGGCTTCTTGTCGCTCGAGATTGCATTTCAATACCTCAAGTACGGCATTTACCCGACCCAGCCAATAGCCACCTCCGGCTTGGTGATTTCGAAGGAGAATGTTGACAAGGCGCTCGCCGTGCAGCAGCAGTACCCCGGTAGTCGCGGTGCCCGCTAGGGCAATTGAGTGCGAAGCGACCCCGGCCGCCTTGAACGGCCAGGGTCGCCCAGGCCGACGCGATGTACATGGAGGAGCGACCGATGGTCACTTCGCTAGGCGAGCCGGGCGATTCAGCCTCTGTCGATCCTGAACAGAGGCTCGGTAATCCCAGCGTAATTTCGCGTCTCGTTAGAGCGCCCGAGTTTGGTGCTGCGGCCGCGGCGATCTTGATCTATGGCTTCTTTTCCATTACAAGCTCCGGCAGGTTACTCACGCTGGACGCTACCGCAGGATGGCTAGATACCGCAGCGTACCTTGGCATCATTGCCGTGCCCGTTGGCATGCTCATGATCGCCGGTGAATTCGATTTATCGATCGGATCCATGGTGGGTGCGGGATCGATTTCGGTTGGCGTGATTGCCGGCGCCCTCAATCAGCCCCTGCCGCTGGCGGTCGGCTTTGCGTTTCTCTTCGCCATAGCGATCGGCGTCTGCAACGGGCTTTTGGTCACTCGAACAGGTCTGCCCTCATTCATCGTCACGCTCGGCACCAACTTGGTGGTGGCCGCATTGGCACTCACCTTGTCCCGTCAGCTCGCGAACACGACGACCATAACGGTCTACACAAGCGGCTTGTTGTCGCAGCTGTTCTCGTCTCAGTGGAAGTCGTTTGGTATTTCGATACTGTGGTGGGTGCTGATCCTCGTGATAGCCGCATGGGTGCTCCGGTACACACGCTTCGGCAATTGGATTCTTGCCACTGGCGGGGACGCGGAACGAGCTCGAAGAGCAGGAGTCATGACATCGAGGGTCAAGATCATCTTATTCGTGTGCACGGCCCTTGCCGCAACTCTTGTCGGTGTCTCCCAGGCAGTCCAATACAACACGGGTGACGCCGTCGGCGGTCAGGGATATGTCTTCCAAGCGCCAATCGTTGTGGTGATTGGCGGTGTCTTGCTAACCGGCGGGTACGGCACGATGCTTGGCGTCGCGCTTGGAACTGCCATCTACGGCGTCGCGGACGCCGGGCTCTTCTACACGGGATGGAATACTGACTGGGCGCAAGGCGTCACTGGATCGTTGCTTATCCTGACCGTGCTCACGAATAACACCCTACGTAGGCTTGCAGTGTCGGCCCTAAAGCCGGAGTAAGCGACGAATCATGACCACCTTGCCAGTCATGGAACTGACATCGGTTTCGAAAAGCTTTGGTTCAATAGCGGCCCTGCGCGACGTAACTGTTTCGGTGTATGCCGGCAAGGTCCTATGCCTCCTAGGGGACAACGGAGCGGGAAAGTCGACTCTTATCAAGATCATGTCGGGGGTCTATTCCCCGTCGAGTGGCGCGGTGCGGGTGGACGGCAAACAGGTTACGTTTGCGTCGCCTCGCAATGCTCAAGAGCTTGGCATTGCCACCGTGCACCAGGACGTTGGCCTATTCCCTCTGATGTCAGTTGTGCGCAATTTCTTCGTGGGTCGCGAACCGCTGACGGGCTGGGGGCCCTTCAAACGGATCGATATGCGCCGGGCGGAGCAGATCGCGTTGAGCGAGGCCCGGTCGATGGGACTAACACGGGTCGCGAATCCCCATCAGTTGGTTGGCAGCATGTCCGGAGGAGAGCAGCAGGCACTGGCTATTGGGCGGGCGCTCTTCTTCGGTGCTCGACTCTTAATACTCGACGAACCGACCTCAGCGCTGGGAGTCAACGAAGCAGCTGTGGTGCTTAGGCTGGTCCAGCAGTTGCGGGCCAAGGGCATTGCGATCGTGTTCATAACTCACAACGCCCACCACGCGCTGACGGTGGGGGACGAGTTCATCGTTCTGATTCGTGGATCGATCGCAGCACATTTCAATCGTGGGGAAAAGAAGAGAGAGGAAGTGCTCGATCTCATGGCTGGCGGCAAGCAACTGCACTCGCTCGAGATGGAACTCGAGGACCAGTAGGGAAGCCATTGAGATGGGACTCGAGCAGTCGTCTCAATGAATGGTCCGAGCCTGTACCGCGGGTTGTGGCGACGAGGGCAAAACAATGAATAGACTCTCCCAGCAGCCCGGGACGAATGTGCACGACAAATCCGTTTCCGGATACACACATCGCGATTTCGAGCCCGTTAACACAGTTTTCAGGTCTGTGGTTCGCGCAAGACGTGGCGCCGGCGCGGCGCTCTCCATCTACGTTGGAGATGAATGCGTTGTGGACCTCTGGGGCGGAAGCTACCGGTCAGATAGTCTCCAGTTGCTCTTCTCTGCTACCAAAGGAGCCCTGGCAGTTTGTGCCAACATGCTGGTCCAACGCGGCCAATTGGATCTGGACGCTCCCGTGGCGTCGGTTTGGCCCGAGTTCGCAGCAGGCGGCAAAGATCGTGTGCTCATCCGCTGGCTGCTTACCCATCAAGCAGGCGTCCCGGCTGTCAGCTCGCAGCTACCAGTCATCGAATACGCGGCAGGAAGACGAGCCACGGAAGAATTGGCGGCCCAGACTCCATTCTGGGAACCGGGTAAAGCACATGGTTACCACGGATTAACCATCGGTCCATTGGTCGACGAAGTTGTACGTCGGTCCACAGGCCGGTCGATCGCCCAGTTCTTCGCGAGCGAAGTTGCAGCGCCGCTCGGACTCGAGTTCTGGATCGGACTTCCAGAGGACCTCGAAGCCCGAGTGATACCGGTTCAGATGGGTGACCGGAGCGGGACTGAAGTCCTCGCCGCAGCTGCCACAGCTCGTCAAGACCCTAGTTCAGTCGTATCGAAGGCAAACATCGTTATCAATCCGACAGACTTCGACACTCGTGAAGTTCACGCCGTTGAGCTTCCAGCAGCCAACGGCATCAGCACTGCCAGGGCGCTAGCCCGCATGTATGCCGCTTGCATGAACGACGTTGATGGGGTCCGTTTGCTCGACGACGCAACGCTATCAGCAGCGTGCGAGGTTCAAGCTGCAGGCTTAGATCTCATTACCGTTGAGGAAAATCGCTTTGGACTCGGTTTCTATCTGCCATTCGCACGGATTCCGTTTGCGGGACCAACATCGTTCGGTCACGACGGCGCCGGTGGCGCTCTTGGGTTTGGCGATCGCGAGTCAGGACTCGCATTTGGATACATCACCAGCCTTGTCCCGCCGCTGCTGGGAAGCGACCCGGCGACCGATGAATTGATCAGCGCCGCATGCGACTGTCTTTGACGACCTTATTCGGATGTGGATGAGATTCATCCAATTCTTCAGGGGGCACGCCATTTTTCAAGGAGGCCTAGTCGTGCAAGTTTTCCGACAAATCCCGCGGGCGTGGCATTTAGCTAGGAGTCTCACATGAACGAGCTGAGCTACGTTCACGGCGCCAGCGACAAGCCGCTTCTGGGCGAGCCGATTTTCCACAACCTGCGGCGCACTGCGGAGCGTTTCGGCGACAACGAGGCGCTCGTCGTCTCCCACCAGAGCTATCGCGCCTCCTACCGCGATCTCGTCGCCCAGTGCGAGGAGGTTGCCCGCGGCTTGATCGCGCGCGCCGTAAAGAAAGGCGACCGCGTCGGCATATGGTCGCCCAATCGGTATGAGTGGGTGATCGTGCAGTACGCGACGGCCGCGATCGGCGCCATCCTCGTCAACATCAACCCCGCGTACCGCACGTCAGAGCTCGAATACGCGCTCAACCAGTCCGGGATCAGCTTCCTCATCCTGGCCGCGGGATTTCGCCAGGCCGACTATCGGGCAATGCTCGCCGAGGTCACGGGTCGCTGCCCGTCGCTGCGCGAGGCGCTCGTGCTCGAGGATGGCTGGGAGGCGCTGAAGCGCGACGCCGCGAAGGTCACCGAGCGTGACCTGCACGAGCTCGAATCGACGCTGCAGTTCGACGACCCGATCAACATCCAGTACACCTCGGGCACGACCGGATTCCCCAAGGGCGCGACCCTCACCCACCACAACATCCTCAACAACGGGTACTTCATCGGCGAGACGCTCGAGTACACCGAGCGGGACCGGGTCTGCATCCCGGTGCCGTTCTACCACTGCTTCGGCATGGTCCTGGGCAACCTCGCGTGCACCACGCACGGCGCGACGATGGTCGTCCCCGCCGAGGCCTACGACCCGGTGGCGACGATGCAGACGGTGCAGCAGGAACGCTGCACGTCCCTCTACGGCGTGCCGACGATGTTCATCGGCGAGCTCGAGAATCCGCGCTTCAACGAGTTCGACTTCAGCTCGTTGCGGACCGGGATCATGGCCGGCTCGCCGTGCCCGGTGGAGGTCATGAAGAAGGTCCAGACCGTCATGCACATCCCGGAGATGACGATCGCCTACGGGATGACGGAGACGTCGCCGGTGTCGACTCAGTGCAACACCGACGATCCGCTCGAGCGGCGCGTCTCCACGGTGGGCCGCGTGCACCCGCACGTCGAGATCAAGGTCGTCGATCCGGCGACCGGGGCCGTCGTGCCGCGCGGCACGGCCGGCGAGCTGTGCAGCCGCGGCTACATCGTCATGCGCGGTTACTGGAACAACGAGGAGGCGACGCGGGAGGCCATCGATCCAGCGCGCTGGATGCACACGGGCGACCTCGCGACGATGGACGACGAGGGCTACGTCAACATCGTCGGCCGCATCAAGGACATGATCATCCGCGGCGGCGAGAACATCTACCCGCGCGAGGTGGAGGAGTTCCTCTACTCGCACCCAGACATCGCTGACGTGCAGGTCATCGGCGTGCCCTCGGAGAAGTACGGCGAGGAGGTCATGGCCTGGGTCAAGCTGCGGGAAGGCGCCTCGGCGAGTGGCGATGCGCTGGCGGCCTGGTGCAAGGGCAAGGTCGCGACCTACAAGATCCCGCGCCACTGGAAGTTCGTCGACGGGTTTCCGATGACCGTCACCGGCAAGGTCCAGAAGTTCAAGATGCGCGAGATAGCGATCGAGGAGCTCGGCCTGGCGAAAGCCGCGGGGGTCCACACCGCATAGCAACGTAGAAATCGGCCAGGCTTCCAGGGATCCGGTGAACAACGCCGAGGTCCTCTAGGACGAGATTCGCGAGCTGGGTTACCGCGGTGGTCGCACCATCCTCAAGGAGTTCATGCATCCGTTCCGGGCCCTGGCCAAGGAGAACGCAGCGGTCCGCTGTGAGACTCCGTCCGGACGTCGGGCCAGGTCGACGGCGGCACCTTCAAGAAGCCGGACCGCAAGCGTGTGCAGAGTTTCGTGATGACGCTGGGCTGGTCGCGAGCGCAGTAGCCATGCCGCACGGTCCAGACCCGTGGGTCGCAGTGTAAGCCGCAGCCTTGGGTTTTCGAAGAGATGTGACGCACGGTCCTGGGGCCGTGCGCGCGCTGATATATCGGCTGTGAAATTGCCGTCAGCGAGTTCAATCTGCGGTCCGCGGAAACCTTAGGACGGGCTCAGCCGCCGAGTTCCTGGAGAATCTGTGCCCCGGCTGTGCCCCGTCGGCTCTGGACGACGCCAGAAATCGCCGGTTTTGAATACAAATTTGGTCGGGGGCGAGGGATTTGAACCCTCGTCCTCACGGTCCCGAACCGTCTTAATGATGTGCCCTCGCGTGTCCCGCCCGCTCCGTGGGGGTCCGTCTGAACTCAGATTGCCGCTCCTCCGTGCCCGTCCGTGTCCTCCTAGACCCGCCTTGTGCCGCGAATCTGTGATCCAGCTGTGATCCAGCGGTGGGTCCAGATTCAGCGGGAGGACCAGCAACCGCAGCTCTCTGCTGCCAGATATCGAAACTCGACAAGGCGCAATTTCTGGTGGGCTGCTACTAGCAATCATCGATGTCCCAGGATGTCGTTCTCGAGCTGTTCGAACCGCGCAGCGTACTCGCCCGCTGTCGGCTGACCATCGGACAATGGGGGTCCGCCGTGTCGCCTACGGCGCCTGGGGGCGTCGATCAAGATCCAGGCGAGGACCGCCAGCCCAAGCCCGACAGGCCCAGCAAGGCACGCGGCAAGCACGATGACGGGGAGTCCTGTCAGACGCCCTGCGCTCTGGCTGCCCTAGCTAACCCGGAGCTGCCATCTCGTCACCAGCGTTCTG
>DASZZN010000012.1 GCA_035544955.1 Candidatus Dormiibacterota bacterium | reverse complement strand
CTACCTGGTCCACGCCCGGCATCAGGAGGACGAACTCATCGCCACCCCAGCGTGTGGCCAGGTCGCTCTCACGAAGGTCGGAGCCGAGCACGGAAGCCACCCGCTTGAGGACGGCATCGCCCGCCGCATGGCCACGAGCGTCGTTCACCTGCTTGAGCCCGTCCACGTCGAGCATCAGCACGGCGAAGGGGGCCTGCGCATCGGCGGCGAGCCGCTGCTCGAGCGCCTGCTCGAAGGCACGTCGATTCGCCAGTCCGGTCAGCGGGTCGGTTCGCGCCGTCGCGGCCAGCCGTTCGATCAGGCGAGCATTGAAGATCGAGACCGCAGCCTGGTTCGCGAGAATCGTGAGCAAGCGCAAGTGGTCGCCGGTGTACTGGTTGATGCCGACCTTGACGTTGACGATGACCCCGATCAGGCGGTCCTCGAAGATGACCGGTACCGCGAGCATCGATTCATTGCTGTCGCTGGTTCCCGGTATGTGGACCGCTTTGGGATGTCGCTCGGTGTCGCCGACCAATGCGCCCTGCTTGGTTTCGCCGACCCAGCCTGTGATGCCCTCGCCCAGTTGAATCGCGAGCGTTTCCGCGGTCACGCCCTCGTACTCGGCGCGCTTGGTATCACTGAAATACGCCGGCGTGAGGGTATGGCCGTCGTCCTCGAGCAGGTAGATCCGACACTGGTCATAGGGCAGCAACGTGGTGATCGCGCGACCGATGGTGTCGCAAACCTCGGGCACGCTGACAACCATTGCCAGCCGGGCGCCCAATTGCTGAATGGCGTCGAGGTGCTGAGTCCAGGAATGGGCATAGAGCGGTTTGCGATCCTCGTGGAGCGCGCTCTCGGCCGTTCCCGCGATGTTCACCTCGCCCGATTCGATGACCCGCAGCAAGGCGTCCGCGACCCTTGGATCGAACTGGTGACCCGCCTGGGCGCGGATCTCTTTGAGGATCCAGTCCAGTGGCCGAGCCCGGCGGTATGGCCGGTCGCTGGACATGGCCTGAAAGGCATCACAGGCATGGATGATTCGAGCCTCAATGGGAATCTGGTCTCCGGCGAGCAGGTCGGGATAGCCACGGCCGTCCCAGCGCTCGTGCTCGGCCCGGACGATGGGCCGGATGCGCGCGAGGAACGAAACCGACGCAACGATTCGTTCGCCGATTACGGGGTGTTCCCGCATGATGGCGGCCTCCTCGTCATCGAGCGGACCGGGCTTGTTGAGGATGTAGCCTGGGATGCCGATCTTGCCGATGTCGTGGAGCAGTGCACCGTACTCGAGAAAGCGCAACGCCTCGTCTTCCAGACCGAGACGCCGGCCCACCGCCCTGGCCAGAGCCGCCGTCTCTCGCGAGTGCGCCTCGGTATGGCGATCCTTGGCATCGAGGGCTGCCGCAAGCGCCTCGATGGTCGAGAGGTAGCTCTCTTCGAGCTGCATGCGACGCTGTTCAGCAAGCTGATTCTCTTCGCGCAAGGCCTTGCGCCCGAGGGCCGGGATGTAGGCGCAAATCACCATGGACGCTGCCAGTAACACGGTGGAGCGGGCATAGAAGCCGTCCCAGCCCTGGAGGACAACTGGAAGCCCGGCCGCGAAAACCGCGGTGACCAGGACCGCGACGGCGATCCGAAACTCGAAAACCGACGCGGCGAAGACGACGATGACGAGGAACAGCACCGATAGGTGCGAGTGCGTCCCGCCTGTCGCAAAGAGACTCACCGTCAGCATTCCGATGCCGCCGAATACGACCGGGACGAAACGCCTCGCCAGGATCTGTCCCCAGGGCAACAACCAGCAGACCACCCCGCCGCCACAGGCGAGGCCGCTGACGATCCACTCGGTAGTGTAGTTGACCCGCAGGTCGCTGCCGATGAAGTTCGATGCCATCACGATGCTCGCCAATCCCCAGAAGGAAATGGCGGCGGCCCTGAGGGTCGTACGACGCAACCGCATGGGGACGTTCGCAGTTGGCATGCTGGCGAATACAACGCGAGCTTAGCGGGCTTCCGTCGTCGCTCCCGGATAGCATGGGGCCGGCATGTTCTGGACCTTCGTCGATGCGTCCATGATCTCGGAGGGGAGGGTCCGAATCGAGGGAGAGAAAGGGCACCACCTGGCGCGCGTCCTTCGGGTTCGCCCGGGGGAGCGCGGGGTCGCCGTGTCCGAGGGAACGGAATTCGAGATCGAGGTCGCCGAGGTGGACGGTAGTCATGTCGTTGGGCGAGTCGTCGGCGAACGATCCGTGCAGGGTGAGCCCCACCTGGGAATCACACTCCTGCAGGCGGTGTTGCCGAACCCGGACTTCGACGCCGTGATCGAAGGCGGCACAGCGGTCGGGATCGGACGCTTCGTCGCGGTGCAGTCCGAGCGGTCTGTTGCCCGACCGGCGCCGCAACGCTTGGCACGCTGGCAGGCGGTCGCCGGCTCGGCCGCCGAGCAGAGCCATCGTGGTCAGGTTCCCAAGGTTGTCGGTCCGGTGTCGTTACCGGTGGCGCTGGGGCAAGCGGGCGATGCGCGGTTGCTCGTACTCGAGCCATCAGCATCGGTCCCCCTACTGCGGGCGATCGACGGATCTCACGCGTATACCCTTGCGGTCGGCCCCGAGGGCGGCTGGAGCAACGCCGAACTGTCCCTGATGCGCGAGCGCGACGGGGTCATGGTCAATCTCGGCCCACGCATCCTTCGCGCGCGCCTTGCTCCGGTCGTCGCCGCTGCTATCCTCGTCCAACAGCGATGAACGTCTCGATTCAAACACTCGGGTGCAAAGTGAATTTCGCCGAAATGGTGGAGCTTGGCGACCGGCTGGCGCGTTCCGGCTTCACCGTGTTGGATGGCGATGAGCACGCCGACATCTGTGTAATCAACAGCTGCACGGTTACGGCGCAAGCCGACCGCAAGCTTCGAACACTGGTGCACGGGCTCCGGCGCCGGCACCCGCAGGCCCACCTCATCCTCACCGGCTGCCACGTCGACAATCCGAATCCGCGCGTTTCCGCCGTCCCCAGCGTCGACGTGGCGTTTCCAAATGCTCGGAAGCGCGAGATTTTCGACTACGTCTCTGCCAACTTTGCCCCGGCCGCCGAACGAGGATCGACGAGCTTCGCGCGATCTCGCTTCTTCCTCAAGGTCCAGGACGGGTGCAATCACCGCTGCACCTACTGCATCGTCTGGCGCACGCGCGGCGTGTCGTATAGCGACGAGGAAGCGGCCTTGATCGAGCGCGCGCGGCGAGCTGTCGCCGATGGCCATGGAGAAATCGTGCTGACCGGCGTGGACCTGGGCGCCTTCGGCCGCGACCGCGGAGAGGCCTTCGCGCCCTTCGTTCGGCGGCTGCTGGAGGCGATCGCCCCGGCACGCCTTCGCCTCAGTTCGATCAATGCCAACGACTTCACGCCAGAGCTGGTCGAGCTGACCGCATCGCCGCGATTTTGCCGGCATCTCCACATCCCGCTCCAGTCCGGCAGCGACGGCGTACTGAAGCGAATGGGCCGGCTCTACCGGCGTAACGATTACCTCGACCTGGTTGGCGCGTTGCGAACGCACTCCCCCGACATCGCGGTCACCACCGACGTGATCGTCGGTTTCCCTGGTGAGACCGATGCCGATTTCGCGGATACGCAGGCGGTCGCCGCCGATGCCGGGTTGACCGGCATGCATGTCTTCCGCTACTCGCCGCGCGCGGGCACCGCCGCCCCACGGCTCGGCCTGCCGGTGCACGACCCGGTCAGCCGCGACCGCAGCCACCGGTTGCAGGCCCAGGCGGATGATCAGCGCCAAGCCTACGAGGCGCGCTTCATCGGTCGCGAGCTTGAGGTTGTATGGGACCGGCACCTCCCTTCCCGCATGCGCGGCCTGACCGACAACTACATCACGATCTATGCGCCCGAGCGAGGGCAGGCGCTGGGCAGCCTTGCCCGCGTGCGTCCGCTGACCCGCATCGCCGACGGCCTGCTCTGCGCGTAAGCTTGGCCGATGGCTGAGGAGTGCCTCTTCTGCAAGATCTTCGCGCGCGAGATTCCGGCGAAAGAAGTCTTCCGCGATGAAGAGATCGTCGCCTTTGACGACATCCGTCCGGTCGCCCCGACCCATGTCCTGGTGATTCCGAAAGAACATATTCCAACCGTCCACGACCTCACGTCCGCGCAGGCGCCGATGCTCGCCCGGATGGTCCAGGTCGCCAACCGCATCGCCGACGAGCGCAAGATCGATCGGGACGGCTACCGCCTGGTTTTCAACAAGGGGCCGCAGGCGGGACAGACGGTCTATCACCTCCACCTGCACCTATTCGGCGGCCGGGCCATGGGCTGGCCGCCAGGATGACGGCGTTCGGCTTGAAAGGGATTCCGTAGCCTCTGTTACGACCTTTCGACATATTTGATTCGTCACGGCAACGGGCGAAAGAAGGGCTGTAATTCGCTCGCATTAGGGTGTGTCGCAGATGCGACTGATTCCCGCTCGCCCGAAGAAAACGGAGGAGCGCCGCCGCCGGCGGTACGGCTTCTGGCTGTTTTTTGCCGGATTGATCGCGCTCTTCTTCCTGGTTCGCGCCATCCCCGCCGATTGGGAAATCGGACCGTTCCGGATCGACACCAGCGGCAATGCGGCCGACCAGGCCAGCCTCTACTTTGCGGACGATCCGCGGGCGCCATTCTGGCTGCTGGTTCCGACGTTCAACCTTCCGCCTCGCTTCTTTGCGACCCGCCCCAACAGCTCGCCCCGGCCGGTTGCCCTCGGGCCGACCGCCTCCCCGTCCTCCAGCGCATCAACTTCGCCCAGCGCGTCTCCGGCACCGACGCCGACCGCCGGCCCGACACCAACGCCAACAGCTAACCCAACCCCGTCGCCGACGCCCACCCCGACGCTGAGGCCTACGCCTACCCCCACCCCGACGCCCACGCCTACCCCGACGCCCACGCCTACCCCGACCCCCACGCCTACGCCGACCCCCACGCCAGCGCCATTTGCCATCACCACTGCCTCGGAATCAGTCACGACCAATGGGCAGCAGTGCGGCGACGGCGGCGTCATCACGGCGACCGGCACCTTCCGTACGAACGGCGCGGGTGGCACGGTCACCTATTACTGGATTCGCAAGGACGACAACGGGACCAAAACACAAACGCGGCACACGCTGGTCATCGCCAAGGGCGACACCAGCTCGCACGCCGTGGTCAATGATCGGTGGACGCCGAACAGCTCCGGCACCGAGCAACTCGTCTTCGTGACCCCGACATACCCGACGCAGACGAAGTCCTTCAGCTGCTGATCGAAGGACCTGGCTCGAGCTGGCCTCAGGCCGCCGCCGAGGCCTCGTAGCGCGCGATCTTCCCCGGACCTGACCGCTTGGCGGCATAGAGGGCTTCGTCAGCGTGGGCCAGCAGCACCTCCGGCGTCGCGCCGTCATCCGGGAAGACTGCGATGCCGATGCTGAAGGAGACCTGGACGTCGGTTCCGCGCAGCGTCTGGCCCATCGACCGGTAGATCTCCTGGATGCGGGTGGCGACGATGCGGGCGCCGTCGCCGTCGGCGTCTGACAGCAGAAGCACGAACTCATCACCGCCGAAGCGATACGGTTCGTCGCCCACGCGGACCGCGAACCGCAGCAAGTTGGCAACTTCTTTCAGCAATTCGTTGCCCATGCCGTGACCCAGACGATCGTTGACCGTCTTGAACCCATCGACATCCATCATCATCACCGACATCCGCCGGCCGGTTCGCGCAGCGGGACCGAGCCATGTAGGCAGTTGCTCCTGAAGCGCGCGGAGGTTGCGTAGACCCGTCAACTCATCGACGCGGCTCATCCGCATCAGCCGCCGCCGCTCCTGCTCCCAGTTGCTCGTCAGCAGCGCCGCATATCCGTACATCAGCAGGTGGGTGAGCCCGTTGACGATCAGCCGCGTCCCCGTGGCACCAATGACCCCGACACTCACAATGGCGACCGCCGCCGCGATCGCCAGGGCTAACAGTCGCGGCAGCAGCATGGCCCCGGAGAGCACGATCAGGAAGTAGACAAGCCGCAAGTCGAAGTCGCCCCCCACCGAACGATCCAGGTAGGCGACCGCCGCAACGGCGGCCAGCAAGAGGGCGAGACCGAGAACGCGGCGAATGCCGAGGACGTTGCGCATCGCCGGCTCCGCGATTTTCATGAAGGTTTTGCCTAGGCGGTAACGGGCTTCCCGGGCCGTAATTGCGCCGGATCAGACGGAGGTCGTCCGCCCCTGCCTCAGGCCACGAACGATCCAGATGGCGAGCAACGCCACGATGCCGGCCCCGATCGCAACCAGGGGGTAGGCGCATCCCACGATCGCCCAGGGGAGACCCAGGGCGAGGCCGCTGAGCGCCTCGCGAATGGGCACGCCGCGCCCGATCCGCGTGTCACACGCCCGGCAGCGGCCACGCTGGGCCAGGTAGCTGATCACCGGGACGAGTTCGTCGGCCGTCAGCCGGTGTTTGCAGGTGCGGCAATGCGACGGCGGCCAGAGCAGGGATTCCCCCCGTGGCAGGCGGTCGAGAACCACCTCGAAGAAGCTGCCGAGGGCCATCCCAAGTGGAAGCAAGAAGGCTGCGCCGAGCAGGTTGCACAGGATGTCAAGCAATCAAACGCGCCTCCGAGCCAGCCCGCCGACGCCCACCCCTTGATCATCGACGCCTACCTCCAGACCCTGCTCGACCACTCGGCCTCGGATCTGATCCTGACGGCCGGCGCGCCACCCACGATGCGCAAGGATGGGGCCCTGGAGCCGATCGCGGCCGACCCGATGCGACCTGACCAGATCGAGCAGATCGCCCGTGAGGTGCTGTCGCCCGAGCGCTGGACCCGCTTCCAGGCGCAGGGTGATCTGGACTTCTCTTTCAACTGGCAAGGCCGGGCGCGATTTCGGATCAACATCTTCATGCAGCGGGGCTCGGTCGGCCTCGCGCTGCGACTGATTCCCTACCAGATTCCGACCTTCGACCAGCTCGGCGTGCCGATGGTCGTGCGGGGTCTGACGCGGCTGGGCCAGGGGTTGATCCTGGTGACGGGTCCGACCGGTTCGGGCAAGTCGTCCACGCTGGCGGCGATGGTGGCCGACATCGTGGCAACGCGACCCTGCCACGTCATCACCATCGAGGACCCGATCGAGTACGTGTACCGGCATCAGCGAGGTATTGTCGAGCAACGGGAGGTCGGCGCGGATGTCCGCTCGTTCGCCGACGGCCTGCGGGCGGCCCTTCGGCAGACGCCCGACGTGCTGCTCATCGGCGAGATGCGCGATCTCGAGACGATCTCAGCCGCGATCACGATTGCCGAAACCGGGCACCTGGTGCTCGCCACCTTGCACACCAACGACACCGCGCAGGCCGTCGACCGGATGGTGGACGTCTTCCCCGGTGACCAGCAGCAACAGGTTCGCGTCCAGCTTTCCAGCACGCTGGCGGCGGTGATCTACCAGCAACTGTTGCCGCGCCGGAGCGGTCCGGGCCGGGTCGCCGCCTTCGAGGTCCTGCTCAACACACTCGCCGTCCAGAACCTGATCAAGGAGGGCAAGACGCGGCAGCTACGCAATGTGCTCGAAACGGGTGCCAAGGATGGCATGTATACGATGGAACGCAGCCTGGGCGAGCTCGTCCGCTCCGGCATGGTCGACTTCGGGGCCGCCGCGGCCCGCTCCCAACACCCCGAAGAGCTGCGCCGCCTGGCGGCCTAGCGCCACCCCTCCAACCCAACGCAGGTTTGCACCGGTTGACGCGTTTGCTCCGGTTGGAAACATATGAAGCCGGCGCTGTCGACGAGCGCGGCGGCTCGCTGGCTGGGGATCAGTAAGTCAACGCTGATCCGCGCCGTGAATCGCGGCGACATCCAGCCGGCATTTCGCACTCCAGGCCGACACCTGCGGTTCACCCTCGAGGATCTTCAGGCGATCCAGCGGCGGCTGCAGGGCTCACCACGGGACGTGACGTGAGCGACGTCGAGCGCCAGCCGGAAGGCCGCTTCGGCGCCCGCCCGGAGAAACGCCTGGGCGAGCTGCTGCTCGAGCATGGCCTGCTGACAGCCGAGCAACTGGAGAGCGCGCTCGCCGCCCAGCGAGTCCAGCGCCTTCCGCTGGGACAGGTGCTGCTCGCCCAGGGTCTCGTCGATGAGAAGGCCCTCGCCGGCGTGCTGAGCTTGCACTTCAACGTGCCCCAGATCGACTTCACCCGCGCGCGCATCGACAAAGACGCGCTCTCACTAATCCCCGAGGCCTACGCGCGCGAGCACACCATCCTTCCCATTCGCCTCGAGAAAGACGTGCTCGACGTTGCCACAGTCGACCCGGGCGACCTGGCGCTCTTCGCGGAGCTCAAGGTGCTCACGCGCAAGCGCATCAAACCGATGCTAGGCGTTCGCTCGGAGATCGAGCGGGCGATCACTCAGTCCTACAAGCTGCGCACCGGCGTTGACCGCAACGTCCGCTCCTTTCAAGAGTCACTGCAGCCCGGCCAGCCCATTCGCCGGCTGGCCGACGTCAAGCAGGATGCCCCGGTCGTCCAGATCGTGGATTTGATCATCGCCCAGGCCGCCGATGAGCGCGCCTCCGATATCCACATCGAGCCGCAGCAGGACCATCTGCGGGTCCGCTTTCGGGTCGACGGCGTGCTGCACGACGCGACCAAGCTCCCCGCCACCCTCGCGGCGCCGATTTCATCGCGCATCAAGTTGCTGGCGAACCTTGATATCGTCGACCGCCGGCACAGTCAGGACGGCCAGATCCAAACGACGGTGGACGGCCGGCCGCTCGATATCCGCGTCGGCACCATAGAAACGATCTGGGGCGAGAAGGTGGTGCTTCGCCTGCTCGAGCGATCCCGTTCCATCCTTCGACTCGACGCGCTCGGTTTTTCGCCGACCTCGCTGAAGGCGTTCCAGGAGTTGATCCAGTCGCCCTACGGCATGGTCCTCGTCACCGGGCCGACCGGGAGCGGCAAGACGACCACCCTCTATGCCGCCGTCAGCGAGCTTGACCGGATGGAGCAAAACATCATGACGATCGAAGATCCGGTTGAGTACACGTTCGAGAACATCAACCAGATCCAGATCAATCGCCTGGCGGGCATCACCTTTGCAACCGGGCTGCGCTCCATCCTCCGTCAGGACCCGGACGCCATCCTGGTCGGAGAGATCCGCGATAAGGAGACAGCCGAGATTTCCGTACAATCGGCACTGACGGGTCACCTGGTTCTCTCGTCGCTGCACGCCACCGATGCCGTCGGCGCGATTTACCGCTTCCTCGAGATGGGCATCGAGCCGTTCATGGTCACCTCGGCGGTGATCGGGGTGGAGGCGCAACGACTGGTGCGCCGCATTTGCGACCAGTGCCGCACGACGTACAAGCCGCCACTCGCGGAGTTCGAGTTCTACAGCGCCATGGGCGGCCGGGGCGCGACCTTCCACCGTGGCACCGGCTGCTCGCATTGCTCGCACACGGGCTTTCACGACCGGATTGCCATCTTCGAAGTGCTGCCCGTCACCGACGCGATCAAGCGCCTGATGATCCGCGACTCCCATCCTGACGCGCTGCGGCGACAGGCGGTCGAGGATGGGATGAAGACGCTTCGAGAGTCCGGCGTGGAAAAGATCGACCAGGGGTTGACCACCATCGGAGAGGTAATGCGCTCGGTCCAGGTGAGCGAGCAGTTCGATGCCTAGCTTCGCGTACCGCGCGTACAACGAATCTGGAAAGCGCCAGGACGGCACGATCGACGCCTCGGGCACGTCTGCCGCCGAGCAGGCCCTCTGGTCGCAGGGCCTCAAGGTCGTGCGCATTGCGCCGGCACGGCCGAGAAGGATGCTGCCGGACTATTTTCCATCCCTGTATCAGATCTCGAAGGCCGACATCATTCTCTTCACGCGACAGCTCGCGACCTTTGTCAGCGCTGGCGTCCCCATGAGCCGCGGCCTTAGTACCATCGCCCAGGAGACGGCCTCGCCACTCTTCCGGCGCGTCATCCTGTCCGTGCTGGACGACCTCGAGCGAGGACAGAACCTTTCCGAGGCGCTGGCGAAGCACCCAAGGGTCTTTTCGACCCTCTATGTCGACCTGGTGCGCGTTGCGGAGCTGACGGGAAACCTTGACGCGACGCTCAGGGACCTGGCGGGCTACCTGCGGCGAGACCTCAACACCTTCCGCCGCGTGCGTGCCGCGATGATCTACCCGGCGGTCATCATGGTGGTAGCCACGGGCGTCGTCATCATCCTCGTCTTCTTTGCGTTGCCGGCGTTCGTCAAGATCTTCGCCGAGTTTCGCGTCGAGCTGCCCCTGTCGACGCGGATCCTGATCGGCTTCGTCAACTTCACGCAGCATTGGGGCCTCGCCATCGGCGGTGCCGTCGCAGCGGTGGCTGTCGCGATCGCCGTCGCCTTGCGCACCGAGCGGGGCGCCATGGCGAAGGACGCGCTGCTCCTCAAGCTTCCGGTCCTTGGGCCCATCGTCCTCTCGGCCATCCTCAACCGCTTCGCGCGCATGCTGTCGATGGTCCTCAAGGCGGGCGTGCCTCTCGGACAGACCTTCGACGCGGTCATCGCCGGCACCGGAAACCGCGTCTTCCAGAAGAAGCTGGCAACCATGAAGGACCAGATGACGGGCGGCGACGGGTTCGCCGGACCCCTGACTCGAACCCGCCTCTTCCCGCCGATGATGACTCAGATGGTCCGCGTCGGCGAAGAGACGGGCACGCTGGACGCCTACCTCGAGCAGGCCGCCGACTTCTATGAGGAAGAACTGGAGTACCGGATCCGCGCCATGACGTCACTGATCGAGCCAATCATGACAGTGGGCGTTGGGCTCGTCGTCGGATTCATCGCCGTGTCGCTGATCTCGGCGATGTATGGGCTCATCGGAGCATTGAAGTGAGCCGCCGCTCGGGCGGCTTCAGCATGGTCGAGACCATGGTGGCGATCGCCCTGTTGGGCGTGATCATCGTCGCGATCCTTGGTGCGTTCTCGTCGGTGAGCCTGGCGACCCGACGCTACGGGGTCACGACCAACCTGGACCGTCTTACACGTTCCGAAGCCGAGTTCATCAAGAGCCAGGCCTACGCCGCGAAGCCGCGCCGATACGCCAACGTGGCCGCGCCCGGCTACGCGTTCGCAGTCCAGATCCTTTATTACAATCCCGCCAACCAAACGTTCACCGCCGCGAACAACGACGTCGGGCTACAGGAGGTCGTCCTGACAGTGACCGCGGCCGCGCGCGGGACAGAAACACTCAGCTTTTTCAAGGTGCGGCCATGAGCCGCCGCGGCAAGCCCCAAGCCGGCTTCAGCCTGGTGGAGATGATGCTCGGCCTGCTCCTCACGACCCTGGTGTCCCTGGCGCTGGCAGGCGCCTCGGTGGTCGGGTACCGGGCCTTCACCACCGAGACGCGTCAGATCGCGGCCGGCAAGGCGGTGAGCGGCGCTACGCTCACGCTGGTGCGCGACCTGAGCAGTGCCACGACCTTTACGACCGGGACGATCACACGAAATACTGGAACCCTGCAGGTGACCTATGGAGTCCCACCGGCCACCGTCGTGGTCTACCGCATCGACGCGGCGAACAACTTGACGCGCACCATCGGGGGTTCGACCTCGGTGGCTGCGCGTGGCATGCAGTCCGTCACCATCGCACGCGCGGTGAATCCTGTCTGCGCGATCACCGTCACGATGCGGCCGTCCGCGGTCGGCGCCGCTGCGGTCACCCTCCGCGTCAGCCAGCGTGTCGGCACGCGGGGATGCTTCTGATGGCATCCAGGCACCGCCGCCAACGGGGCCAGGCGCTGCTGCTGGTCCTCGTCTTCCTGGCCGCCTTCCTCCTGCTCATCTGGGCCGCGCTGCGGCTGGCGAGCGGCGCCTTCCTCCGGCAGGCCTCGGTGCAGACCGATACCCGGGAAACCTACGCGCTGGACGCGGGGCTCGCCTATGGCCTGCAGTACGCGCGAATCGCCGGACCGCTGTGCGGGCCATTCAACCCGCCGGCGTTCACGCTCAATTACCCCACGGGGAACGTCACGGTCACCGTCACCATGACGGCTCCCGCCGCGTGCACCGCCGCCAATCCCGTTTCGGACATCAAGGTGACGGCGACCGGTATCTCACGGATCCTCCGCGCGGAATTCGTTCAAAACCCTCCGGGCGCAGCCGGGAACCCGTGGATGGTCAGCTGGCAGGCCTATCAGTGAGCACGCTGCTGACCCTGGAGATCGGATGGCGCGAGCTCAGAATGCTCGAGGCTGACGGTAGCCGTGTGATCCGGCATGCCGAGGTCACGCTGCCGGAGGGAGCGCTCGAGGACGGGATGCCGACCGCCCTGCTGACGACGGCCATACGGAGCGCCGTCGAGGCGAACTCGTTTCACGCGAAGAGAACCCGCGTCGCCATCGGCGACCAGGGCATCGCGATTCGCGACTTCCGTCTCCCGGCGCTCCCCACGAGCGAGCTGGCCGGTGCCGTCCTCTTCGAGGGCCGGCAACTGGTGCCGATGGACCCGCGCGACGTCTATTACGCCTGGCACGCGGATCGTGCCCCGGAAGGCTATCGCATCTACCTGGTCGCCGCGCGGCGCGACATGATCGACGGCACCACCCGGGCGCTCTCCGCCGCCGGCCTCCAGCCGGAGCGAATCGACCTCAAGCCGCTGGCGCTGGCGCGCGGCGTGGCGGCTACCGATGGCTTGCTGCTGGACTGGTCACAGAGCGAAGCCACGCTCGTCCTCATGGTCGCCGGACGCCCGCGCTTCTTCCGCAGTTTCACACTGGACGCCGCCGCCGACGACGTCGCCGGCCAGCTCGACGAGCTGACGTTCTCATTGAATGCGCTGGTGAAGTTCGTCCGCAGCGCCGAGCCGGATGTCTCGATCGGGCGCGAGACGTCCCTCTACTTGAGTGGGCGGTTCGCCTTCGTCGACGGTGGCATGGAGCAGGCGCGGAGCCGCTTTGCGTTCGCCGTCACGGAACCAACCCCGCGATTTCGCGCCCCGGCCGATTTCCCCTGGCAGGCGCACCTGGCCGGCCTTGGGTTGCTCCAGCCGGTCCACTGGCACGACCGCCTCACACCGTCGCAGGGAGGTGACGTCCGTGTCGCGGCCTGATCACTACATCGGCGTCGACTTTGCCCCGGCACGGCCGCCCAACCGCGTTCGGCGACCGCTGGTGGCGCTTGTCCTCGTCCTCCTGGCCCTGGGCTCCATTACGGTGGCCGTGACGCAACTGCTACTCCGCTGAGGAAGCGTTAACGAATCTCGCAAGATTACGGCCCTAGGCTCGACAGAGAGTTAGGAGGTATAGGACAACATGCTTCTCGCGAGAGTGAATAATGCGCGCCGGCGCTCGCACCGCCACCAGGGAGGCTTCACGCTCGTGGAGCTGCTCGTGGTCATCGCCATCCTCGGCATCCTCGCCGCGATCGTCCTCTTCAACATCTCCGGCGTCAACGCCAACGCGGCCTGCAACGGCATGAAGACCGACGGCGCGACCATTCAGGGCGCGGCCGACCTCTACTGGAACACCTACGGCGTCTACCCGGTCGGCAACGCGGCGCCAGCCGCTCTTCCCGGCGCGGCAGACGCGGCTACCCCGGGCGCCAACACGACCGTGAACCAGGCCGAGCTGCTGATGGCCAGTCTGCTGCACAGCTCGACCGCCAACTGGAACGCGGCGGCTCC
This sequence comes from Candidatus Dormiibacterota bacterium, assembly GCA_035544955.1. NCBI lineage: Bacteria > Bacillati > Candidatus Dormiibacterota > Candidatus Dormiibacterota bacterium. Next base: position 221,149 of record DASZZN010000012.1, on the reverse strand, counting down.
GGCGGCCGGCACCGAGCTCTTCACCTACAAGGCATCACCGCCCCAGGGCACCGTCCATGGCGCGATCCAGGGCAACGCTGCCTGCATCTTCAACTAATCGACACGCTCAAATCGACGCGGTAAAGGAAAACAACATGTTCATCGCCACGCTGAACGATGCGCGTCGGCGCTCGCACCGCCACCAGGGAGGCTTCACGCTCGTGGAGCTGCTGGTGGTGATCGCCATCCTCGGCATCCTTGCCGCGATCGTCCTCTTCAACATCTCAGGCGTCAACGCCAACGCGGCCTGCAACGGCATGAAGACGGATGGCGCGACCATTCAGGGCGCGGCCGACCTCTACTGGAACACCTACGGCGTCTACCCGGTCGGCAACGCGGCGCCGGCCGCTCTTCCCGGCGCGGCGGACGTCGCAACGCCGGCCGCCAACGCGACCGTGAACGAGGCCGAGCTGCTGATGGGCAGCCTGCTGCACAGCTCGACCGCCAACTGGAATGCCGCTGTCCCGCCCGCGGGCACCGAGCTGTTCACCTACAAGGCATCGCCGCCCAGGGGCAGCGTCCACGGCACAATCCAGGGCAACGCCGCCTGCATTTTTAACTAGCGAGCCCGCAGGGCGAGCCGCGCTTTCGCGCGTAATAGGGCCGGCGGCGGATGCGGCCTGTACACGCAGACGAGGCCATCGTGATTTCGGCCGAGTGCGCGATGGGCCGCTGGACGACGCCACGGCCCGGTGAGTCAGGCGATTTTGGCTTGGTCGCCCTCAACGGCACCGGCGATCCGTTGGGGCAGCGATGACGTCGCAAAGGCGGCGACGAGACGGGGATCCCACTGGGTCCCGGAGCCCGCGGCGAGGATCTCGAGGGTTTTGGCCACGGTGTGCTTCGGCCGGTAGGGCCGGTCGGTGATCATGGCAAGGAAGGCGTCGGCCACCGAGACGATGCGCGCCATGATAGGGATGGCCGGGCCCTGCAGCTTGTCAGGGTAGCCGGTGCCGTCCCAGCGCTCGTGGTGATGCCGGATGGCCGGCGCCAGCACGGTCGCCGGGCGAAACGGTCCGGCGATCTCGGCGCCCAGGATGGTGTGCTGCTTGATCTGGTCGAACTCGTCCGGTGAAAGCCTGCCCTGCTTGGTGAGGAGCGCCTCGGGGATGCCGATCTGGCCGATGTCATGCAGCAGCCCGGCATGGAAGGCGACCTCCTGATCCTCGGCATCGAGGCCGATCAAACGGGCCAGCGCCTGGGCGGTGAGGGCGACGCGGTCGTCGAAGGGCGCCTTCGATTCGGTTGGGTTCTCGCGCTTTACCAGTTCGCGAAGGCTTTCCTGGGTGCTGGTGAGGTCGCGGCGCAATTCCTTGAGGCGGAGCAACGCCCGAACCCGCACCTGGAGGTCGCGCAGCCCGATCGGCTTGACGATCAGGTCATCGCCGCCCGCCTCTACCATCTTGGCGCGTTCCGGCCGCGGATCGAATCCGGTCATCATCAACACCGGGATCTCAGCGGTCACGGGGTCGGCCTTCAGTCGCTTGGTCGCCTCGTGGCCGTTCATCACGGGCATCTCGATATCCATCAAGATCAGGTCCGGCTTGAGCTTGCGGGCAACGCGGATCGCCTCTTCCCCGTTGTTGGCGGCTTCCGTCCAGAAGCCAAGGTTTGAAAGCTGCCCGGAGAGCAGGTCTCGATTGGCGCTGCTGTCATCCGTGATCAGGATGGTGCGGCGCTCGGGCATCGGCCCGGATGGGGGAGCGTCCACTGGTTGTAAGACGTAGGAAGCGTGACCTTCCTTCGTTGCAGGGAGCAGTGAAGCGTCGCGTCACACAACCGGCGATGCCCCTCGCCATGAAGCTGCCCAACCTCCTCTCGGTCGAGGAGGTCGCGGCAGCGATTCAGCGGCATCCCGAAGTCGTTCGGCGTCAGGCGCGCGATGGCCGGCTACCGGGGGAGAAGATCGGCCGGGTTTGGTTCTTTCGCCCGGAACGCCTAGCTGAGGCGGGCTTCAACCAGTTTCTGGCCCAGATGGCCGGCGATGCGTCTGGGGGAAGAACGGACGCGCCCGCGGCAACGCTGGTGCGAGCGCTTGGCGAGGCTGGAGTCCAGGCCCTCCAGCACCTCGACCGAAATTCGATTTTCGGGGCCGTTGGGAGCCGCCTGGCGGACGCGGGACTGTCGACCTATTTTTTCGATCGAGCCCCCGATGGCAAAGGTCTGACAACCGCCTTCGTCCACGCGCTGCCGCCGGCCGCCGAGCTCGCGAAGCTTACCGGGCGTCAAGGGGTTGGGACGTTCATCCCGTTCGAGCGCATCCCCATCTTGCAGGAGGTCTGCGCCACCCTCAAGCCGAAGTACGTTGGCGACCACGACGAGCTGGTCGGGCGGGTCGCGATGGTCCTTCATCCCTCGGCGGCCGGCAACGCCCGGCGCCTGAGCGAGTTGCTCCAGTTGAACACGGTGATTTCGGCACCCCTCGTCGTCGGTGATGGGGCGATCGGGGCTATCTCCGTCATCGGCCCCGGGCTGCGCGAGTCCGACCTGCCGGCCGTGATGGCGTTCGCCAACCAGACGGCCGCCGCCCTCGAAACGGCGCGGCTCCTCGAGGAATCCCGAGAGACGGAAGACGCCATGGTGCTGACACTGGCGGGCGCCATCGAGCTGCGCGAGGCGCTGCACAGCCGCTCCTACGAGCACGCCGCGCTGGCAGAGCGACTGGCCCAGCGCCTCGGGTTCAATGCAGCTCGCCGGCGGAGGGTGCGTTACGCCGCGCTGCTGCAAGACCTGGGCAAGATCAATCTCCCCGACAGCATCTTGAAGAAGCGTGGCCGGCTGGACGGCGAGGAACGGGCGTTGATGATGACGCACCCGGTCGTCGCGGCGGACGTCCTGCGCCGCTTCAAACCCCTGGCCGACCTGGCACCCCTGGTCCGGGCTCACCATGAGTGGTTCAACGGCGAGGGCTACCCCGACGGTTTGAAGGGTGAGGCCATCCCGGTCGAGACCCGGATCATCTCGGTGGTCAACGCCTTCTTCAATGTCACGTTCGATCTGCCGACCAAGACCGAGACGACCGTGGCCGAGGGCCTGGAGGAGTTGACCCGGTTCGCCGGCATCAACCTTGATCCGAAACTGACGGAGGCCTTCGTGCTCATGTGTCGCGAGGCGGAGTCGGGCCGGACGCCATGGTTTCAGGAGCTGACCTCGGCATTGTTTTCCTCGCATTCGGCGCCGACCGGCGTCAGAGATATCCTCTCGGTCGCCGACTCGCGGGAGCTTCGGATCATCTATCGGATCGCGCAGGAGACGACGGCCGTGCTCGACCTGGACACGCTGTTGACACGCATTGTCACCATCATCCGCGAAGTGATGGGCTACTACATGGTGTCGATCCTGCTGCCCGTCAACGATGCGACCGAGCTGCGCGTCGGTGCGCACAGCGGCTACTCGCTGGACATCACGGGGCTCACCATCCCGGTCGGCGAGGGCATTACTGGCTGGGTCTACGTGCACGGCGTGCCGCACATCGTGGCTGATGTCCAGGCGGATTCGCGCTACATCGGCCTGGACGATCAGGTTCGCTCCGAGCTGGCCTTTCCGCTCATGAGCCGAGGTCGCGTCGTCGGGGTGCTCAACGCCGAGAGCCAGCAGACCGATGCCTTTTCGGAAGCGGACGTCGCGCTGATGTCGGCGGTGGCATCCCAGCTGGCTTCGTGCCTCGAGGTGGCGCAGCTCCACGACACACTCAAACGTGAGGCGAGCCATGATCCCTTGACCCGGCTCAACAACCGCCGGCATTTCCTCGAGCGCATCCAGCAGGAGATCGCCCGCGCCAGCGAGGGCGGCGAGACCTTCTCGATCGTCTTCCTCGACGTCGACGAGCTGAAACGGATCAACGACACCTACGGCCACCTCGCGGGTGACGCGCTTCTTCGTGAAGTGTCCAATGCGCTGATGGACGCAGTCCGCGGCGAAGACGTGGTGGCCCGCTACGGCGGCGATGAGTTTGTCGTCCTGTTGCCCTCGACGCCCGCCGCGGCGGCGGCGAGCGTGGCGCAGCGCATCGCGGATGGCATCGCGCGCCACCGATTCATGGCGGGCCGCGAGTTGCTCCAGATCCCCGGGGTCAGCCTCGGCCTGGCGAACTTTCCGCAAGACGGCGCGACGGCCGAGGACCTGCTCGCGTCCGCCGACGCCACGCTCTACCGGCAGAAACGCCGGACGGGTTAGCGAGGCCGCAGGCCGAGCCGCGCTTTCGCGCGTAATAGGGCCGGCGTCGGATGCGGCCTGTAGGCGCACACGAGGCCATCGTCATTTCGGCCGAGTGCGCGATGGGCCGCTGGACGACGCCACGGCCCGGTTAGTTCTAGCCGAAGACTTGCTGTAAGTCGTAGAGCTCGCGCGGCACCCGGCGGGTTTCCGCGATCACGTCCCGCAACGGCACCACCGCGACCCGTCCATCGCGCCGGATGGGGATCATCCCTGCCTTGCGGTCGACCAGCAGGTCGGTGGCCGCGACTCCCAGGCGGGTCGCCCAGATTCGGTCGACCGGGGAAGGCGAGCCGCCGCGCTGCAGGTGGCCGAGGACGGTGACCCGAGTCTCGAAGCCGGTCGCATCCTCGATCCGGGTGCTGAGGGCATCGCCGACGCCTTGCTTGGCGAGCTGAATGTGGCCGAAGGCATCGCGCTTCTCCGCTCCGCCCGCCAGCGCGGTCGCCGGCTCGAGGGCACGCATCTTCACGCCTTCGGCGACGACGATGATGCTGAAGTCCTTGCCTTCACCGCGACGATGATGCAGGTGCTCGACGACCGACTCGAGCTCGGCCGGAAACTCCGGGATGATGATCATGTCGGCGCCGCCGGCCAGGCCACCCACCATCGCAACCCACCCGGTGTCGCGACCCATCACCTCGACCACCATCACGCGATGATGGGCGGAGGCGGTGGTGTGCAGCCGATCGAGGGCCTCGACGACGACCCCGACCGCGGTGTCGAAGCCGATGCAGAACTCGGTGACCGAGAGGTCGTTGTCGATCGTCTTCGGGACGCCGACGACCGGGTAGCCGGCGTCGCTCATGGCGGCTGCGACCGACAAGGTGTCATCGCCACCGATCGCGACCAGGCCGTCGACGCCGCTGCCACTAAGCAGGCCGATGACCTGTTCGACGCCCCCCTTCTCTTTGAGCGGGTTGGTGCGCGAGGTGCCCAGGATGGTGCCGCCGAGCGGCAGGATGCCGCGCACCGACGCTGGTGTCAGATCCTCGAGATCTCCGGCGCCGAGTAACCCGGCCCAGCCGTTCTTGATGCCGCTGACCTGGAATCCCTGCTGAAACGCGCGGCGCGCGACGCCGCGGATGGCTGCGTTGAGACCGGGAGCATCGCCACCGCCGGTGAGAACGCCGATGCGCACGACGCCTAGTGTAGTTGGCTTACGGCGAGCGGCGACCGCTCGAGCTCAGATTGAGGACGAGCATGACGGCGCCCAACGCGATGATGATCACCCCGAGGACGACGCCGGCATTGTGGTCGAACTGGTAGCCGCCGATGCCGATGACGCCTTCGAAGAAGGCGGCACCCAGGAGGAACAGAACCAGCGCGATACCCATCAGCCGTGTCCCGGCGCGGACGTTCCCAGGGCGGCGAGCGGTCAAGCCATATAGGATCATGCCCAGGCCGATCGCGCCCGGGAAGACCACCGCCCAGGCGTAGGCCCAGCTCTCGTAGTGATCGGTCGCATCCTGGAAGAGAAGGATTAGTCCCGTGACGGTGATGATGCTGCCGAGGATGGCAAGGCCCTCGCTGACGGCTCCGCTCGCGGTCAGGGCGACAAAAAGAATGACAAGACCGGGGACGATGACGAAGAACGGCCAGCCATAGTGTCCGATGTCGACATGCACGAACTGACCTGCTAGCAGGATCGCCCCGATCAGGACGAACAGCCCGCCCACCACCGTCGACTGACGGCGTCCTCGACGCGGCGGCTGGCTAACGACCGCGCCCGGGGCGTTTGCGGGTGGTCCCTCGGCCATGCGCCAACCTTACGCTGGCCGCCGTCGCCGTCAAGGGCCGGCGGCCGCCCTTGGTTCCCACGGTGGATGACGGGCAGAAGTCGTTCAGCACACACTCGGGGCAGCGGGGAGTCCGGGCGAGGCAGATCCGGCGGCCATGCAGGATCAAGCGCAGGCTGAACCCGGTCCACTCCTCCGGTGGCAACATCCTCGTCACCTCGGCTTCGATCTTGACCGGATCGGTGCTTTTGGTCAGGCCGAGGCGCCGCGTCAGCCGCTTGACGTGGGTGTCGACGGCGAACCCGGGGATGCCGAAGGCGACGCCGAGCACAACATTCGCGGTCTTGCGACCGACGCCGGGCAGCGTGACGAGATCCTCGATGCGCGGTGGCACCTCGCCATGGAAGCGCTCGACGAGGGCTGCACTGGCGCCGATGATCGTTTTGGCCTTCACGTGGAAGAACCCGGTGGGCCGGATCATCGCCTCGACCTCCACCGGATTGGCATGGGCCAGCGCGGCGGCGTCCGGGTATCGGGCGAAGAGTGCCGGCGTGACGGAATTGACGGATCGATCGGTGGTCTGCGCCGACAGGATGGTCGCGACCAGCATCTGGAAGGCATTCGTGTGCTCCAGCTCGGAGACCGCCGGGTAGAGCGTCTTGAGTCGCTCCGCCGCCAGGCGTGCGCGATCCTTCGCGGTCATGCGTGCTTTGCGCGGCTCTGGCATAGGTTCAGCGTAACGATCCGGTGACGGCGTACGTGCGAGTGGCGCGCAAAGTTGATCTTGGCAAGCCGTTACTCGCGATGTGGGCGCGCCCTCGGCCGACGCCGGCCGGTCCTCGATGCACAGCCTGCGCTGGTACATCAGCGTGGGCTTCCTCATGGTCGGGGTTGGCCCCCTGGTCTTCTTCGGCGCCCAGCGAATCTCGGCGCTCTTCACTACCCAGAACAGCAGCATCCAGCAGAAGCACGAGCCGATGGCGGAAAGCCTGGCGCAGGCGATTTACGGCTACCTGCTGGATCAGACCTCGGCGCTGCAGAGCACGGCGTCCCAGGTCGAGTCCGACAACGACTCGGACATCCCTCACCTGAATGACTCGACCTTCAACCCGACGCACCTGAACCAGGAGCTGGCCGCCGCCCACTCCGCCCAACCCGCGCTGCTCCAGCTCTACGTGGGGAACCTGGCGGGACGAGCGGTCGCCGCGGCGCCGCCGGCCGGCGTCGGCGTCGACTACGCCGATTGGAACTATGTCAAGGACGTGCTCAACCCCGGCCGAATTGGACCCAAGTACTCAGACGTCGTGCGCTCCAAAGGCGATTCCAGCGTGGCCGCGGTCGTCATTGCCGTTCCCATCCTCGACACGGGCCGCCACCTGGTCGGGTTTCTCGCCGGCACGGTGAACCTCTCGGAGGTTCAGCGCCTGTCGACCTACAGCCGGATCGGCGTGAACGGCCAGGCGGTGGTGGTCGACCGTCGCGGCCGGGTGATTGCGCATCCGCGTGACGACTGGCGGCTCGAGGCCAAGGATCTCTCCTCGTCGGCCATCTTCCAGCAGTCGCTGGGGCAGGAAACGGGCGTGAGCTGGTACACCGACCCCGACGGGAACGTCCCGCGGGCCGCCGGCTTCGCCACGGTGCCGGTCGTCGCCTGGAAGGTTTGGGTGTCTCAGCCGGTCGCCGAGCTTCGCTCCGAGCTGACCCCATTGATCCAGAGCACGGTCGAATGGCTGGTGGTGGCCATCGTGCTGGCGCTGGTGCTCGGCTTCCTCGGCGCCGCCTGGATCACCCGCCCGGTCGATGAGCTCAACCGGGCTGCCAGCCGGATCGCCTCGGGCGACTTCGTAACCCCGCTCAAGGTGCGCGAACAGTTCGCGGCGAAAGAGCTGCGCGCCCTCGCCCACACCTTCAACCAGATGGCCCACCGCCTCAGCGGCGCCTACCAGACGCTCGAGGAGAAGGTCTCGCAGCGGACCTCGGAGCTCCAGGCGGCCAATCAGGAGCTCGAACGCGCCAACAAGCTGAAGTCTGAGTTTCTCGCCAACGTGTCGCACGAGCTGCGTACGCCGCTGTCGGCGATCATCGGCTTCTCCCAGATCCTACTCGACGGGATCGACGGGCCGGTCAACGAGGACCAGCATCAAGACATCCTGCAGGTCAACAAGAGCGGGCAATCATTGCTCGCCCTGATCAACCAGATCCTCGATCTGAGCAAGATCGAGGCCGGCAAGATGGACCTTACGCTGGAGCGGGTCGAGCTGCCCGGCCTGATCACTTCGATGCTGGAGAGCATGAGCCCGCTCGCCCAGGAGAAGGGGCTGCGAATCGACACCCGTTTCGGACCAGGGTTGCCCGCGGTCGAGGCCGATGCCGCGCGGCTCAAACAAATCCTGATCAACCTGCTCTCCAACGCCGTGAAGTTCACCGAGCGCGGCCACATCGAGATCAGTGCGCAGCCGTCCGGCCGCATGGTGCGGATCGCCGTCAAGGACACCGGCATCGGGATTTCAAGCGAGTCGCAGCGAGTCATCTTCGATGAATTCGTCCAGGGTGATGGCAGCAGCACGCGGCGGCACGGTGGCACAGGTCTCGGCCTGAGCATCGTGCGCAAGCTGGTCGAGATGCACGGCGGCGCGATCACGGTCATTAGCGAGCCTGGACTGGGCAGCACATTCACCTTTACCGTGCCGGCCTGGGCGGCGGGAACGGCCGCGGCCGGACCGGCTCAACGACGCCCTCTGCGCCGCCCGAATCAGGGGCTGTCCGGGACTGTCATCCTGGTCGTGGACGACGACGCCAGTGTCCGGCAGCTGATTTGCCGCCACCTCGAGCAGGAAGGCTGGAAGACTGTGCAGGCATCGAACGCCGCGGACGCGCTGCAGCTCGCGCGCGAAAGCCGGCCGATGCTGATCACCCTCGACATCATGATGCCGGACGCGTCCGGCTGGTGGGTGCTCGAGAAACTCAAGGAAGATCCGCAAACGGCTGGCATCCCCGTCCTGGTGGTCACGATCGTCGAGGACCAGCGGCTGGTGTTCGCGTTGGGCGCCTCGGACTATCTGGGCAAACCCTACGATCGCGGCGCGCTGATCGCGAAGATCCACCGCCTGTTGCCGACGCTCGCGGGCCGGCGGGTACTCGTGGTCGACGATGATCCTGAGGCGCGCACGATGCTCACCAAGATCCTCAAGGAGGAGCAAGCTGAGGTGATCGCCGCAGCCAGTGGCGATGAGGGGATGGCGCTGATCGCGCAATCGCCGCCCGATCTCGTCCTCCTGGACCTGATGATGCCCGGCATGAGTGGCTTCGAGATGGTCGCCCGCTTGCGTGCCCAGCCCGCGGCCGCTGGCATCCCCGTCATGATCGTCAGCGCCAAGGAGTTGACGGCCGAAGACGTGCTCACCCTGAATGGACATATCCAGCGATTCGTGGCGAAGGGAACGATCGAACCGGAAGGCCTGACCAACGCGGTTCGCCAGATGTTGGGTCAGAGTAAAACGCAAGGAGCCGCCGCATGAACCAACTGATCCTCGTGGTCGAAGACGACGCGACAATGCAAAAGATGGCGCTCAAGATCCTGCGCTCGCGCGGCTTCCGCAGCGAGCTCGCGCGCAACGGCCGTGAAGCCGTGGCGATGGCGGGGGTGCTCAAGCCTGCGCTGATCCTCATGGACCTCTCCCTCCCGGAGATGAACGGCTGGGAGGCCACCCGGGCGCTCAAGGCGGACCCGACGCTGGCGCACATCCCTGTGGTGGCGATCACCGCCCACGCCATGGTGGGTGACCGGGAGACCGCGATCGCGGCGGGGTGTGCCGAATGCCTCACCAAGCCGTATGAGCTCGACGAGCTGATCGCGCTGGTCGAGCGCTACGTCGGTCCGGCACAGGCCCAGGCGAAGATCGCGTAACTCGCCGTCACTCTCCGTGTCTGACCGGCGCGTGACGATCATGTAAACGGCGCAAACCTAGGCGCCGCGCGCGCGTTGCCCGACCCATGGCCGCTCTTTTGCGCCGCTGGCGCGCCCCCCTGCTCGGCGGCGTCGCTGTCTGGCTCCTGAGCTTTCCGCTCCTCACGTCACACCCCGCTCCGATCACCATGGCGGCGGCCGCCAATCCTGTCCAGCGCGCCTCAAGTGACGCAGCGCACCGTGGGCTGCTCAAGCAGGAGCTCAAGGAGGAGCAAGCCCTGGCCGCGTTGCAAGTGCTGGCCACGGCGGCCGCCAGCCCGATGCCGCTGGTTGCGGCGCCAGTCGCAAGTGCCATCCAGCCCGTCGCGCCGCCTGCGCCTAAGCCCCGGCCGGCGCCGGTCGCCCGGGCCAACACCATCGTCATTCCGCGGCTCGGTCTCAGCCAACCCGTCGGTTGGTACAGCGACTGCCTGGGACGGGCGCCGGTTCCGCGGTGGGGCACCTGGCGCTGGAGTTGCGCCGGAGCCAACAACATCTACGTGATGGCGCACAATCCGGGAGTCTTCACGCCGATCCTGGGGCTGCACGCCGGCGATATCGTTCTCTACGGCGATCCGTCGGGCCGAGTCCACACCTACCGGGTCAGCTCGACGACCATCGTGGCTAATACGCAGATGTGGCCGCTGGGCGCGACCCCAAGCTCGTCCCTGACGCTGCAGACGTGCTGGACCTGGGACGGCACCCGCGACTTCATCGTCCGCGCGGTCGAGATCTAGTCGACTGAGCTAGGCGGCCTTTCTCTCGAGCAAGTCGCGGCAGCGGTCGAGCCAGCGCGTCAGCAGCCGCTCTTCCTCCTGCAGCTCGGCCATCTTTCCAGGGTACTGGTCGATGTTGGCATGCAGGTGGTTGAAGCGATCGCGTGTGAGCGGGTCTGTCCCAAAGATCTGCTTGAGCGCCTGCGCTCGCTGGTGCTCGCGGGTCAGTTCGGCCATCTGCTCCTGGACCCGGTCGAGCTCGCCCCGCATATCGGCCGCGATGTCGCGCACGATCTCCGTGTCGATCGGCTCCGGTTGTACAAGTTTCATCGACGCACCCCCAGTGTGAAGTCCGGCGCTTTGCGATCGGGATAGAGGGCGGCCAGCGCTGGCGTGAGCGCCACCTTCTTGGAATAGATCTTGGCCATGGCGGTCGGACGGATCCCCGTCGGGCTGAGCTTGCCCTGGATCTTTCCGTTTCCATCGACACCCGTTTCCTCGAAGAGGAAGACATCCTGCAGCGTGATCGTGTCGCCCTCGCGACCGACGATCTCGGTGATGTTCATGATGCGGCGTGATCCGTCGCGCAGTCGTGACTGCTGGACGATCAGGTGGATCGCCGAGGCGATCTGCTCGCGGATGGCTCGCTGTGGCAGGTCGACGCCGGACATGAGGACCAGCGTTTCCAGCCGGGCCAGCGTGTCGCGCGGCGAGTTGGCATGGATGGTCGTCAGCGAGCCGTCGTGCCCGGTGTTCATCGCTTGCAGCATGTCGAGCGCCTCGCCGCTGCGGCACTCCCCGATCACGATCCGGTCCGGCCGCATGCGGAGCGCGTTGACGACGAGTTCCCGGATACTGACGCGTCCGGTGCCGTCGGCCCGCGCCGGCCGCGACTCGAGACGGACCTTGTGGGGCTGGCGGAGCTGGAGCTCCGCGGCATCCTCGATGGTGACCACCCGTTCGGTGTCCGGGATGAATGACGACAGGACGTTCAGCGTCGTGGTCTTGCCCGAGCCGGTGCCGCCGGCCACCAGGATGTTGAAGTGAGCCTTCACGCAGGCTTCCAGAAAGCCCGCCGCCTCTGCCGTGAGCGAGCCGAAATTGATCAGGTCCTGGACCGTGTACGGATCCCGCGCGAACTTTCGAATGGTCAGCGACGCGCCGTCGATGGCCAGGGGCGGAATGATGGCGTTGACCCGCGAGCCGTCCGGGAGGCGGCAGTCGACCATCGGTGACTCCTCGTCGATCCGGCGCCCGACGAAGGCGGCGATCTCGCGAATCACCCGGATCAGCTCGGCGTCGCTGGCGAACTGGACGTCCACCGGGCTGAGCTGACCCTTGCGCTCGACGTACACCTGGTTCGGCCCGTTGACCATGATCTCGCTGATGGTGTCGTCGTTCAGCAGCTCGGTAATGGGACCGTAGTCGCGGCCCGCGAGAGCACTCAGCAGGTCTTCAACTGGCAAGTCCGGCTCGGCGAGGTGAAAGGTGACAGCCGAACCCATTACGGTCGACGATACGGTCGCAAGGCTACGGCGGACCTAACAGGAGTTCGACCTTTCGCGGACGTTAACCCGACTGTCAAATCGGGGCCCGGGAATGGTCGCGAGCCGGCTAATAACCGTGAAGATCAGGCTCGAAAGAGGCTCTCAGCGCTGTCTCAGCAGGTGCCGCCGACGGTCTCATCCGGCGGCGCGACACTGGCCCTATCGAAATCGTCGAAAACACAGGAGGCGTTTTAGAAATGATCGGCAAGGTATTCGCAGGAATCGCGACAGCGGGCATTTTGGCGGCCGTGCTGGCCACGGGCGCCATGGCGGCGCCGGCGGCAACAGCGGCGGCGAACCCGGCCAAGGCACAGCGGCCGGCAGCGAAGGACGTGTTCGGCGGGACGGTCACCGCGATCAGTGCGACACAGCTGACCGTGAAGAATGCGAAGGCAGGCAGCAAGACGTTCCTCTCCACGGATAAGACGGTGGTGATCATCGCTGGCCGGACCGCACACTGGTCTGAGATCGAAGTCAACAGCCACGTCGCCGTTCGGTTCGAAGCGCATGATGGCAAGCTTTACGCGAAGCGGATTCGCATCGGCCGCGCGCACCTCGCCGGGAAAGTCGAAAACGTCACCGGCAACGTGATCACGATTCGCACTCGCGACGGCAAGGACGTCAAGCTGACCGTCAACAACAGCACGAAGTATTTCGAAATCCTCGGGAAGCATCAGCGCAAAGCCGGTTCGCTCAACGACATCAAGGCCGGGATGCGGCTGAGCGGAGCGGGCACCTACGACGCGAGCCACAACTTCGACGCCGCGACCATCGCCTACCGCAACAAGTAACCCCCTCCTTCCTCAAGAGCCCCGGTGCACTCACCGGGGCTCCGTCGTTTTTAGGGGGCGAGCCGTTCGATTCGCCAGCTACCTGTCGCTTGCCGCGAGTAGCGAATGCGATCGTGCAGGCGGTTCTCGCGGTGCAGCCAGAACTCGATCGATTGCGGAATGACCCTGTATCCACCCCAGTTCTGCGGCAAAGGCACGGGACCGTCTTTATACCGCTTGCTCAGGGCTGCAACCGAATCGTCCAGGACGATCCGGTTCGGAATCACCTGGCTCTGCGGCGACGCCAGGGCACTCAGCTGGCTCGCCAGCGGGCGGTTGTGGAAGTAGGCCGTCGATTCCTCGGCCGACTGCTTGGCGACGGGGCCCGCGACGCGCACCTGCCGCCCCAGCTTCGGCCAGTAGACGACCAGCGCCGCCCGCGGGTTCTCGGCCAGCTCGCGCCCCTTCTGGCTGTCGTAGTTGGTGAAGAAGCCAAAGCCTCGCTCGTCAACACCTCGGAGGAGCACCATGCGCGCCGAAGGCTCACCCGATCGCGTGCTGGTGGCGAGCGTCATGGCCTCGGGAAGGATCTCGCCGGCCGCGACCGCGTCAGCGAACCACGCGGCGAATTGCTTCAGTGGGTCCGCGTCGACGGTGTCTTCCGCGAGCAGCGCCGGCTCGGCTATGGAAGCAACCCGTGCGACCAGCGGACATTACCGTCACTATCCACGGGCGCGTGCTGGCGGGCGATCACCCAGCCGCCGGCAGAGAGCGAGAGCTTGAGGCGCGCCACCATCCTATTATCCGGTGGCAGTGTCCGCCATTCCACCCTCTGGGCAGCAGTTTATCCTGACTTCCGGCGATCAGCGCGCGGTCGTGACCGAAGTGGGAGCCGGGCTCCGTGCCTACACGGTCGGCGACCGTGATGTCGTGGACGGTTTTCCGGAGAACGAAATGGCCACCATCGGTCGTGGGCAGGTTCTGCTCCCTTGGCCCAGCCGGATCGAGGATGGCCAGTACGAATTTGCCGGCCGGATGCACCAGACGCCGATCTCCGAGCCGGCGCGGCACAACGCCCTGCACGGCCTGACCCGCTGGCTGAACTGGACCGCCGTCGAACAGACCGGGGACCGGGTGCTGATCTCGCTCGTCCTCCATCCGCAGGATGGGTATCCGTTCACGCTCCGCCTCGACGTCGATTACCGCCTTTCGGCCGGCGGCCTTGCCATCCGGACCACCGCGACCAACGTCGGACAGCAGGCCGCCCCCTACGGTGCCGGACACCATCCCTACTTCACGGTCGGGACCCTGATCGACCAGGCGCTACTGAAGATGCCGGCGCTGATGCGGCTCGAATTGAACGACCGGCTCATCCCGACGGGACGCGTGCTCCCGAATGGCGGGACGGCGTACGACTTCCTGGAACTGCGGGCGATCGGGGCCTTGAGGATGGATACGGCTTTCGCCAACCTGGTTGCGGACAGCGATGGACTGATCCGGGTTCACCTCCAGGCTCCGGCGGGCGACCCCCGGATCACGCTCTGGATGGACCCGGCCTACAAGTTTCTGATGGTCTACACGCCGGACGCGATCCCGGACCGGGCTCGGCGGAGGCACAGCATTGCCATCGAACCCATGACGTGTGCTCCGAACGCCTTCCGCAGCGGCGACGGCCTGATCATTCTCCAGCCCGGCGAATCGTGGAGCGGCAGTTGGGGAATTTTTGCGCTAACTTAGGCGCTCGACGTAGCGGGTCGCCGTCCGGCTACATCGCGCAGGGGCCGACCGACGAAACGGGCTCGGTCCGTCCCTGGGCCTGGTCGATATCGGGTTGCACCTCGGCATCGGTCAGGGCGTATGCCGTCCCCTGCTGGCTGGTGGAGGCGGCGAAGATGACACCAACGACGTTGCCATCGATATCGACCAACGGGCCGCCCGAATTGCCTGGGAGCACGTCGGCCTGCACGATCCAGATGTGCCGCACGACGAGATTTTGTCCGTAGATATCGCGGCCCTCCGCCTGCACCTCACCGTTGACCACGGCGGGACTCACCTTCTCGTCGCCGCCACCCGGGTAGCCGATCGCGGCCCCCTGGGTGCCCGGCCGCGCGGCAGCCTCGTTGATGGGCGCCAGCGCCAGCCGCGGCACATAGAGGATCGCCACGTCGCGCTCGGGGTCGAAGACGACGACCCGCGCATCGAGGAGCGTCCCCGTCGTGGGACCCTGCACCTTGGTGTGCTGGGTCCCCGCCACCACGTGGGCGTTCGTCAACACCAAACCGGGACCGACCGGAAAACCACTGCCGTAGACAATGCCGCCGCAGCCGAGGCCCCGGATCCTCAGGGTTTCCGAAGCCGCAGCCTTGATGCCGGCCGTGTTGACGGAGGCGGGCAGCGGCAGGGGGGATGGGGCAATCGGCTCCAGCCCGGCAAATGCGGCCGAAAAGTTGACCCCGGATACGATCGTCTCGACGCGCGCCAGGAAAGCGGGCGGCTTGGGAAACACGGAATCCAGAGTCCGCAGGATGGCGGAACGCTGAATGGCGCTCGCCACCTGGGGGGTGGGACCGCCCTTGAGGCTCAGTCCGAGGAACCAGGACACGGAGAGCAGCGCAACCGCGGAGAAGGCGGCGCCGGCGTAGCTGTCGATCCGGCCACTTTCTGGGTGCGCCAACAGTCGAAGTCGGATCGGCTCGCCGACCCAGTAGCCGACGCTGCTGCCGATAGCGCCGAGCACGATCAGGACCAGCACCGCCCCCACCGACTTCACCGTCGAATCGGTGATGTTCAGCGCGTCCATCAGGAGCGGCGCCAGGGCGGCGCCGATGACGACGCCGATCACGAGGCCGGCATATTGCGCCAGCGAGAGCCAGAAGCCGCGACGATAGCCACTGGCGATGGCGAAGACGAGCGCCACCAGGATGAGGAGATCGATGATGGTGAAGCGCATCAGGCGTGGATGCGAAGGTCGCTTCGAGGCTTAGCGACACAGATGAGCGCGTAGCCCTCGGCAAGCTCCTCGTTGCTGATCAACCACGCCTCGGTCTGGTCGATGATGCCATCGACCTTGACCATGCAGGTCTTGCAGCGGCCTTTCCGGCAGTCGTAGGCGAGCGGGAGACCGGCCCGCAGCCCGGCTCCAAGAATGCCTTCGTTCTCGGCCACGTCGACCGTCGTCCCGCTTCTCACGAAGGTGACGTGGAAGGTGCGCGCCATCAG
Organism: Candidatus Dormiibacterota bacterium; assembly: GCA_035544955.1. Taxonomy (NCBI): domain Bacteria; kingdom Bacillati; phylum Candidatus Dormiibacterota; species Candidatus Dormiibacterota bacterium. The sequence continues at coordinate 204,958 of DASZZN010000012.1, read as the reverse complement.
CGGCTCCTGATGGCCGTGATGACGCGAAAGAGATACTCGCTCGCAGCCACCAGGACGAGCAACACCCCAACCGCCACCAGTCGCGGCCGCAGCCAGCTCCGGTAAAAACTGCCGCGCCAGGCTGGGCCGAGCAGGAGCGCGAGCGCGATGCCGGCCACGGCGATCAACAGGGCAATACGAAACGCGGTCGACACCGGGCTAGTCTAAGGGTCTCGCTTTCGCTACTCGAGACCGATGACGTGCTTGAACTTGTCGAAAAAGCCCTTCTCGATGTGTTGCGGCTTGCCGCTGACACCGCCCAGCTGGCGTAGTGCCTGCTTCTGTTCCTCGGTCAAGTTGGTGGGAATGACCACCCGCACAAAGACCAACTGATCACCGCGACGTCCCGTGCGCACGTGTGGGACGCCGCGGCCATGGATTCGGATCGTCTTCCCGTACTGCGTGCCGGGCGGAATCTCGATGCGCTCCGGCCCGTCTACGGTCGGGATTTCGACCGTGTCGCCCAGCGCGGCCTGCGCCACGCTCAAGGGCAGCTCGTAGACGACATCGGTGCCGTTCCGCTTCAACACCGCATGGGGTTTGACCTGGATGACGATGTACAGGTCACCCGGGCCGCCACCGCGCGGGCCAACCTGGCCTTCACCGGTCAGCCGGATCTGCGAGCCGCTGTCGACGCCCGCTGGAATGTTCACGCGAACCTTCTTTTCCCCGGGCCGGTGTCCGCTGCCTCCGCAGGCCCGGCAGGGCTTCTCGATCACCTTGCCCTCGCCGTTGCAGCGGGGGCAGGCGGCGACGTTGACGATCTGCCCGAAGATCGACTGGGTAGCGCGCCGTACCTGGCCGGCGCCGCGGCATTGCGGGCAGGTCTGTGGCGAGGTGCCCGCCTCGGCGCCACTTCCGTTGCAGGCCTCGCACGGCTCGGCCCGCGGAATGGTCAGCTCGCGCTCGACGCCGAAGACCGCCTCCTCGAAGGTCAGCCGCAGGTCGAGACGAAGATCATCGCCACGGCGCGGTCCACTGCGCGCACGTCCGCCGGCCGCAGCGCCAAAGAACATGTCGAAGATATCGTTGATGCCGCCGAAGCCGGCACCCCCGAAATCGAAGCCCGGCATGCCCTGGGTGCCGGCGTGGCCGAAGCTGTCATAGCGCTGACGCTTGGCCTGGTCGCTGAGGACCTCGTAGGCCTCGTTGACCTCCTTGAAGCGGGCTTCGGACTGCGGGTCGTTGGGATTGCGGTCGGGGTGGAACTGGAGCGCCAGCTTCCGATAGGCGCGCTTCAGCTCTTCGGCGCTGGCAGTCCGAGAAACGCCGAGGACCTCGTAGTAATCCCGCTTGATCGCCATAGACGAGTACTAGGACTTTAACGCGCGAGGGTGAGCAACCTTGACCAGCGTCGGCCGGAGGACCCGCTCGTGGAGCCGGTAACCGGGCTGCATTTCCTCGACGATCGTGCCTTCTTCGTGCTCGTCGGTCTCCTCGCGGGCAATCGCCTCGTGCTTCGACGGATCGAACTTTTCGCCGACGGCCGGTATGGGCGAAACGCCCTGCGCCTGCAAGGTGTCCTCGAACTGGCGCACGACCATGCGGAGGCCGTCGAACCAGTTGCGGTCGCTTCCTTCGGGCGCATGGTCCAACGCGCGACGGAGATTGTCGAGGATGGGCAGCAGCTTGCGCAGCAGTTCCTCGTTGGCATACTGCGTGCGGTCGGCCAGCTCCACCCGGGTGCGGCGCTTGTAGTTCTCGAAGTCGGCGGCGAGCCGCTGATAGCGGGCGAAGTTCGCCTGCGCCTCGTCGCGCGCCGCCTGGAGCTCGGGATCAACGGACTGCGGGACCGCCTGCTCGGCATCGACCGCTGAGCTGGCCCTGGAGTCGACGACGCCAGGGTGGCTATTCTGCCCGCCTGGCTCCGGCTGGTCGGGTGATCGGTGCTGAGGTGGCATGTCTTGCTTTTTACCCATAGGCCTGGCCCGCGAATCAGTTGCCGAGGTGGGCGAGCACGTCGGAAGTAGCGTGACTCACCAGCCGCACCCGGGCCACAACCTGACCGTAATGCATGCGGGTCGGCCCGATCACCCCGATCGTGCCACGGATCCGATCGGTCATCTTGTACGTGGTCAGCACCAGGCTGCACTCGCGCAGGCCGCTGCTGGTGTTCTCGCGCCCGATAACGATCTCGACGTCCTTCTCGAACGCGACCTGCTGCAGAATGCTCGCCAATTGGGCGCCCTGCTCGAGCAATTCCATGAGCTCTTCCAACCGGCCGACCTCGACGAACTCCGGGTGACGAAGGAGATTGCGCACGCCGTCGTGCAGCACCACCGTCTGTCGCTGCGCCTGGTGGGTCGTGATCGACTCGATCAGCCGCTCGATGATGCGGCGCTGCTCAGCCTTGTCGGCGCCGAGCAGGTCCAAGCGCCCCGAGAGCTCGTCGGCAGTCTGGCCCTTGACCTTGAGGTTCAGCATGGCGGCCATCCGGCTCAGGTCCTCCTGGGAGGTGACACGTTCGAGATGCACCACCTGCTGCTTGATGAGGTTGCCCTCCAGCACGAGGATGATCAGGACCGACTGGGGTTCGAGCGAGACCAGGTCGATGTGCTTGATCCGGGATTCGCTAACCTCGGGAGCTGTGACCAGAGACACGTTCTCGGTAACCAGGGACAGCACCATCGCCGCCTTTTCCAGGATCCCGTCGACACTGCGCGGTGCGCTTTCGAACTCCTGCTTCACCGTCCGCCGGACCGTCGCCGAGGCGGCCTCCGGCTCCATCAAGAAGTCGACGAAATAGCGGTAGCCGCGATCGGTCGGGATCCGGCCGGCCGACGTGTGCGGCTGCTGGAGGTACCCGGTGCCGACCAGGTCGGCCAGCTCGTTGCGGATGGTCGCCGACGAGAGCGCGATGAAGTACTTGGCGGCCAGTACCTGAGAGCCGACCGGCATCCCCGTCACGGTGTAGTCGGAAACGACGGCCTTCAGGATCTGCTGCTTGCGCTCGTCGAGCGGGGTAGGCTCCAGCATGGTTGGCAGTCTCGATCAGCGAGTGCTAACTCGAATTGTACCGGCTATCCTCGGTTCATGCCCACCCCCGTGCGGATCTACTCCGACTACGTCTGACCCTTCTGCTATATCGACTCGGTCGGAGTCGCACGGCTGGAGCGGGAATACGACGTCGAGGTCGAGTGGGTGCCCTTCGAGCTGCACCCCGAGATCCCGCCGGAGGGGCGTCCGCGCAACGAGGTCCTGCCCGCGGCTTACATGGCGAGGGCCCAGGAGGGGGTGAATCGAATGGCCGCCGCGGTGGGCCTGCACCTCAGCTTGCACGAGCGACTGATCAACTCCCGTCCCACCCTGCAGGCCGCCGAATTCGCGCGGGAGCAGGGCCGGTTTGCCGCTATGCACCACGAGTTGCTCAAGGCGTACTGGGATGATGGTCGAGACGTCTCCGACATGGCTGTTCTGAAGGACGTCGCGGCGCGCGCCGGCGTCGATTTCGCGGGGATGGAGGCCGCCGTCCAAGAGAATCGATTCGGCGACTACCTCGACGCGCGACGCGCCGAGGCAGAGCAGCTCGGGATCAACGGCATCCCGGCCCATGTCATCGCCGGCCGCTATCTCATCATGGGCGCGCAGCCCTACGAGCTATTCGAGCGAGTGATGGCGAAGGTCGAAGTCCCGCGGCGCGATACAGGCAAAGCTCGCTCCTAACCCGAGTTGGTCCGTCCGATGTAGTCGCCGAGCAGGCGGTTGAGGTCCGGGAGCCCCGGTCGCAGGCCATACCGCTTTTCCGCGCCGATGCTGAGACGAATCAGCCCGGCCGTTCGCAGCACCGCAAGGTGGCCGTGAAGCGTGGATTTGGATAGGCCAAGAGCCTGAACGAGCTCGGCCAGGCGCCGGTCCCCGGCCGCCAGCTCGCGCAGGAGTCGCAGCCGGGTCTCATCGCCCAGCGCCCGGTACATGAGGACCAGATCTCGGTCGGGCTCTCCGGCGGCCGCGGCGCCCGCGCCCGCAGCGCGATAGCAAATCACTTTGGTGCTGTCCCAATCCGAGATCGTGATCCACGGGCGGGTCACGATCGATGGAACCAGGAGTACATGGTCGATGCCGGCTTCGCCTTCGTACGTGATCCCGCCCGTCGCAAAATCCACCAGCTGATTCGGGGACATCCGGCGTGCGACCCTGGTCTTGGCGGTGACGTCGGCGGCGAGCGCGTCGGCGTTGTCACCCATCGGTTTGAAAACCTCCCGGTACCATCTGGTGACCACCTCGATGGCCAGCCGCTTGACCTCCAAGGCGCCCATCCCGAGGAGGGCCCTGATGGTCTTCGCGTCACTCCCGTGGTCGCGAGCGGCCAATGCGACACTGGCCCTGGCCTGACCCGCGAGCGCCGCCTTGACCAGCGTCTGTCCCTCGGTCGTCCGCAGCGCCGGTAGGCGGCCACCGATCAGGGCGATCAGGACTTCGAGCGGGCGTGTGGCGCGGAGATGCATCAGCAGGCGCTCGACGTCATGGGCACCGCCCGCCTCGTGGACCATCCCCAGGAGAAGAAACCATCGTGGTCCGTCGGTGCCCATGAGCTTTTTCAGCGCGGTCCGTAGTTCGGGCGACGCCGCCGCCCGTGCCCGCGCGAACCATGCCTTGCCGACCTCATACGACTCCTGCGGCTCATCGCCGGTAAACATGGAGAGGCCCAGGAGCGCCTCGTAGCCCGTCCCCGATTCGAGAGCGGCCGCGAAAGGAGGCGGCGCGCTGACCGTCTGCCGCAAGCGTGGATTGGCCATCTATTCGGTGGTCATGATACGCTGCGTTCGGTGAAAACCGAACATGGCGAGTAAGCCGAAGCCCCGGGAATCGGGCGGGCGGCGGGGCGCCTTGCGGCACCGCGACTTTCGTCTCTTCTGGGCGGCACGGGCCATCAGCGTCGCGGGCGACCGCATATCGTTACTCGCCCTTCCCACCGTCGCGATCCTGCTCCTCGGTGCGTCATCCGCAGAGGTCGGTCTCCTCAACGCGATCGGGACGCTCGCCTGGCCCGCTCTCGCATTGTTTGCGGGGGTCTGGGTGGATCGGATTCGGCGGCGTCGTATCCTGGTGGTCACGGACCTCGGCCGGGCGGTCCTGGTCGGCTCCATCCCGGTGGCCTTCGCACTGGGTCACCTTACCTTCCCCCAGTTGCTCGTGGTCGCCGGCCTGGTAGGCGGTATGACCGTCTTCTTCGACCTCGCAGCCACCGCCCACGTCCCTTCGCTGGTGCCTCGCGCGGACTGGGCGGACGCGAACGCGAAGCTCGAGGTGGCGCAGCAGGCCGTCGCGACTGGAGCGCCAGGCCTGGCGGGACTGCTCATCACACTGCTGTCGGCGCCATTCGCGATCGCCCTCGATTCGGTTTCCTTCCTCGCCTCCGGTCTGCTGATCAGCGCAACCCATCCCGGCGCGCCCCAACTGCCTGTTGAGCGGCGGCGCAGCCTGGCCGCGGAAGCGGCGGAGGGCGTCCGATTTCTTCTGCGAGATCCGGCCCTGGTCCGGATCACGATCGGCGCGGCCGTCTCGAATGTGGGCCTCATGATGGGTCTCGCGCTGCAGCTCATCTTCTTGTACCGGGTGATGCACCTCTCCGCGGCCGTCGTCGGCGCCTGCTTTGCGATCGGCAGCCTTGCCAGCCTGGTGGGCGCGGTCTACAACCGTCGAATCATGAATCGACTTGGCATCTACCGCACCCTCGTGCTGTCGACGTTCAGCGAGGGCACCGCCTACATCCTCATCCCCGCCGGAACCGTCTTGCCGGTGATCCCTCTCTTGCTTGGCACGCTGATCCTCAGCGGTTTTTTCAACACCACGTGGAACGTCAGCGTCACCACCTTCCGGCAGACCCGGATCGCCCCTCAATTGATGGGACGCGTCGGTGCGGCCGGGCGCGTGATTGGTTACGGGGCGCTACCCGTTGGTTCGCTCCTCGGAGGTCTCCTGGGACAGGCCCTTTCGGCACGGCTCGGCGAGCGAACCGGTTTGGCGATCGCACTGGTGATCGCGGCCATAGTTGCGGGAAGCTCAGCTCTGGCCCTGCTGGGCACCTGTAGCTTCGAGCCTCAGGACAGAAACGCCGCCCCGACCTGATTGGCCAACTCGACACCACGATGGGTCAGGCGAACCTGGCCAGCATCGTCGACAATCAGGCCGGCCGAAACGAGCTCGCGTCGTTGTTCGGGGAAATCATGGGCCGAACCGGTTCCCTCCAGGAGTCGCACCCCGATCATGGCGGCCTCGCCGCGCGCGCGCTCCGGTGACAACGTCTCGTTGCCATGGAGCGCATGGCCGCCGCCTGACGCCTGCTTGATGTACGCGTGCGGCCCTTTCAGGTTCCATCGCCGCTCGGTGCTTCCGTCATCCAGCCGGAACATCGAATGCGCCCCGGCACCGCAGCCGAGGTAGGGCTGATAGTTCCAGGCAGCCAGGTTGTGGCGGCACGCAAATCCAGCTCGTGCCCAGTTCGAGATCTCGTAATGCGCGTAGCCAGCGGCCTCCAGCCGTGACGCCGCAGCCCAGTACTGTTCGAGCTGATCATCCGCACCGGGCATTTGGACGAGACCGGTCCTCACCTCCTGGCCGAGCCGTGTTCCCGACTCAACCGTCAGCTCATACGCCGAGAGATGCTGGATGCCTTCGGCGAGCACCGACTCCAGCGTGTCAAGCCATGCGACGAGGTTCACGCCGGGAACCCCGAAGAGCAGATCCGCACTGACATTCGCGAACCCACCGGCGCGCGCCGTGCCGATCGCCGCGATCGCGTCCAGCCCTGAATGAAGCCGTTCCAGGAAGCGCAGCGCGTCCGGCTGCAGACTCTGCACGCCGAGGCTGAGCCGATTGACACCGGCCGTGAGCCAGCCCTCGACGTGGTCGGCGGTGACATTGCTCGGGTTGGCTTCGAGCGTCACCTCCGCCCCGGGCGCAAGGCCGATCGCCTGAATACGGTCCATCAGCTGTCGCAGCTGGGCACTCGTCAGCAAGCTCGGCGTGCCGCCACCGATGAACACCGTCTCGAGCGGACCGATGGGATGCTCGCCACCGGCCACCTCGATTTCCCGGCTGAGCGCGTCGACATATGGAGGAATGAGGCCCTCGAGGACCGCGTAGGCATTGAAGTCGCAGTACTTGCAGACCCAGGTGCAGAAGGGCACGTGCAGGTAGAGGCTGTGGATGCGTTCCATCAGTCCAGGCTCAGTACGGCCATGAAGGCCTCCTGCGGGATCTCGACGTTGCCCACGCGCTTCAGTCGCTTCTTCCCTTCCTTCTGCTTCTCGAGCAGCTTGCGCTTGCGGGTGACGTCGCCGCCGTAGCACTTGGCCGTGACGTCTTTACGCATCGCCGGCACGGTCTCGCGCGCGACAATTTTGCCGCCAATCGCGGCCTGGATCGGGACTTCGAACAGTTGGCGTGGAATCAGGGTCTTGAGCTTCTCCGCCAGGCGGCGCCCCTGCGCCTGCGCCTTGCTGCGGTCGACGATCATCGAAAGCGCATCGACCGGCGAGCCGGCGACGAGCACGTCGAGCTTGACGAGATTCGCCTCCTCGAAGCCGACCAGCTCGTAGTTGAGCGAGGCGTACCCCTTGCTGCGCGACTTCAGCTGGTCGTAGTAGTCGTGGATGATCTCCGCCAGCGGCATCCGGTAGGTGATGACCACCCGGTCCCCTGGCTCGTACTGCATGTTGAGGAACTGGCCGCGCCGCTCCTGGCTGAGCTCCATCATGTTGCCGACGTAGGTGCTCGGCACGACGATGGTCGCCAGCACCATCGGCTCGCTGATCGCCTCGATCTGGCCAGGATCGGGCAGATGATCCGGATTGTCGACCGGGATTTCTTCGCCGCTGCGAAGCCTCACTCGGTACTCGACGGTGGGGGCGGTGCCGAGTAGCGTGAGGTTGAACTCACGCTCGAGACGCTCCTGCACGATCTCCATGTGCAGCAGCCCGAGAAAGCCACAGCGGAAACCAAAGCCGAGTGCCGCCGATGACTCTGGCTCGTAGACCAGCGCGGCGTCGTTGAGCTGGAGCTTCTCGAGCGCCTCCTTGAGCTGCTCGTACTGTTCCGTATCTGTGGGGAAGAGACCGGCGAAGACCATCGGCGTGACATGTCGGTAACCCGGAAGCGGCGCCGCCGCCGGCCGGGCCTCATCGGTGACCGTGTCACCCACCCGTGAGTCGCGGACATTCCGGATGTTCGCGATCAGGTAGCCGACTTCGCCGGCAGACAGATCGTCGACCGGCTCGCGTTCGGGGCGGAAGATGCCGACCTCGTCGACCTCGAAGGATTTCCCGGTCTGCATCATCTGAATGCGCATGCCAGGGCGCAGCGTCCCCTCCAGGACACGGATGTAGGTGACGACCCCTCGGTAGGCGTCGAACTTCGCGTCGAAAATCAGGGCCTGCAGCGGCGCGTTCGAGTCGCCGGTCGGCGGTGGGACCTCACGCACGACCGCCTCGAGGATTTCCTTGGTTCCGATCCCCTGGCGCGCGCTGGCGAAGATGACCGATTCGGCCGGCAGCCCGATCACCTTCTGGATCTCTTCGCGGACCAGCTCCGGGTTCCCCTGCGGAAGGTCGATCTTGTTGACCACCGGGATGATCTTCAGGTTGTGGTCGAGGGCCTGGTGCACGTTCGCCAGCGTCTGCGCCTCGATCCCTTGCGAGGCATCGACCACCAGGATCGCGCCATCGCAGGCGGCCAGAGCGCGCGAGACCTCGTACGAGAAGTCGACGTGGCCTGGCGTATCGATCAGGTTGATCTGGTAGGTGTTGCCGTCGTCAGCCTTGTAGAGCATGCGGACCGCCTGCGCCTTGATCGTGATCCCGCGCTCGCGCTCTAGATCCAACTGATCGAGGACCTGCTCGACCATGTCGCGGGGCGCGACGGTCCCCGTGTACTCGAGTAGGCGGTCGGACAGCGTCGTCTTGCCGTGATCGACGTGCGCGATCACGGAGATCGCGCGGGTCAGGTGGGTCGGAGTGGACACCCACGGAGTTTATCGGGCACTCGGGATTTATCCCCATCCCCTCGATGTCCGAGAGAAGGGCATGGTGGGGGCCCCCCGCTAGCTGCGGGAGGCCCTGGAGGCGCTGGGAAGGTTCTGGGCGATGCTACCGAGCTCCCGGCGGCCACCGGCTTTCACCCGGTGCGCCAGGACCATCTCCGCCACCTCGTTGACCTCCGGGACACCGACTTCGGGGACCCCGCGGTAGGCGGCCAGCGCCTGGGACGCCTTGCGCCCCACCAGATCGGCACGATGCCCGTCCACCTGCAGGCTGACGTTGAGCTCGGCGAGCGCGCGAAGGATCCCAGGCGGCATGGCGACATGTGGAAAGCGGACGATCGCCTCGGCGATCCGCGTCCCGATGTCGGCATCCTGCTCGGCGAAGCGCTGGCTGAATTCGGCCGGGTGTGATTCCCATTCCTCCCGACGCTCGACGATCTGAACCCGTTGCCCGATGTCCTTGATGCCTTCGACATCGACCGTCAGGCCGAATCGGTCGAGCAACTGCGGGCGAAGGTCGCCTTCTTCGGGGTTCATCGTGCCGACCAGGATGAAGCGCGCCGGATGCCAGATCGAAATCCCTTCGCGCTCCACCACGTTCACACCCATGGCCGCGGCATCGAGCAGCACATCGACCAGATGGTCGTCGAGCAGGTTCACTTCATCGACATACAGAATGTTGCGGTTCGCCTCGGCCAGGACGCCCGGCTCGAAGCGGCGCTCGCCGCTCTTGATCGCCGCCTCGATATCGATCGCCCCAACCACCCGGTCCTCCGAGGCATTGATCGGAAGCTCGACGACGCGCATGCGGCGTCGGGCGCGCGGCAACACCTCGCCGCGGGCCAACCGATCCTGGCAATCCGAGCAGAGTGACTCGGTCGCGTCCGGGTCGCAGCGGTAGAGGCAGTCCGCCACGACGTTGAGTTCGGGGAGCAAGCGGGCGAGCGCCCGCACGGCCGTTGACTTGCCCGTGCCTTTCTCGCCCCGGATCAACACGCCGCCGATCGCAGGATGGATCGCATTCAGGACAAGCGCGAGCTTCATCTTGTCCTGCCCGACGATCGCGCTGAAAGGGTAAACGAATCGTTCCATCAGGCTGAACCCGTCCTAAGCATCTCACGCTGGACACTGTCGACGATCGAACTTTGCGAGAGATCGAACAGGCCGTAGTACCGGCCGCCGAGGCGCTCGGCCAGGTCGCCGCACACATTGAAGGCATAGGCGCCGTAGAGGCTCGTCACCCGGTTTCGCGGATAACCCGGCTGGCTGCCGAAGTCGCGGGTCGAGTCGATCACCATCGCCCGAACACCTTCCTGCTTGATCTGGCCGGCCATGCGCTGCGCTTCGAGCAGCGGCTCTTCGCCGAAGAGACTGATGTTGCCCCGTCCGTCGCTGATGAGCACCAGCAGCGGATAGACGTGGGGATCTCGCAGCCGCTCCGTTTTGATCAATTTCAAGCCGGTCATCAATCCGTGGGTGAGCGGCGTGGTCCCCCCGATGCTGAGCCGTTCCAGCCGGCGCTCGGCAAGGTCCACGCTAGAGGTTGGACGCAAGACGACGCGTGCGTTGCGGCCACTGAAGGCGACGAGCGCCACCTTGTCGCGACGGACGTAAGCATGCCGGAGCAGTGAGAGGATGGCCCCCTTGGTGGCGAGCATCCGTTGCTCGGCATCCATCGATGCAGACGCGTCGACCACGAAGACGATCAGATTTCCGGTTTTGCGCTCGCGAACTTTCTGACGAAGATCCTGGGTCTCCAGCTGGAGCTGGTTGGCGGCATCCGGCGCGGCCTGCCGGCGGCTGAGCTGGTGGGGCGCGGCGGCGCGGACCGTCGCATCGAACGCGACATCCGTGACCTTCTCCGCCTGCGAGCTGCGCACATACCGGCCGCGCTTCGTCTCGCTTTTCGTCGAGGTCCGCTTGCCGGCCGCGCGACGCGCCTGGCGCTCGCGGGGCAGGTCCAACTTCTTGACGGCAAAGGTCCGCAGCTGAATGACCGCGTCTGCGTCGGGATCCATCGACTCGTTGCTGGGAGACTCGCGTGATTCCGAAGTCGTCCAGCCTTCGTTGGACTCGCCGCCGGATGCGCCTTCCTGCTGCGTCACGTCGGAGCGCACGGCCTGGGTTGTCTCGGTAGGGGCAGCGGCCTGGATCTGCACCAGCTGTTCGGCGGCACGCGAGGCGAGTTCCTGCACCTGGAGTTGCTTGTCGGTCAAGGGCTCACGCCGGCGATGGGCAAGCGCGAGCTCGAGCGCTTCGAGCACGTCGGGCAGTTCGACAACCGGTGCGCCGCGCAGCGCACAGATTGCCCGAGCGGTGCGTGCCACGACCAGGTCGGCCCGGTGCCCGGCCACCGAACCGTCGAGGCATAGCCGGGCGATCAGCGTGCGGATCGCATCCGGGAGCGAGACGCCTGCGAGACGGCCGGTTGCCTCCTGAAGCAGGTCGCGCAGCGTGGCCTCCCGTTCCGCCGCCGCTTTGTGAACGGACTGCGGGCTCTGCAGGAAATCGCGCTCGAGCTCCATGACGCGCAGCCGCTGGTCGATGTCGGTCAGGGTGATGACATCGACGCACAACCCGAACCGGTCCAAAAGTTGCGGTCGCAGCTCTCCCTCTTCGGGGTTCATGGTGCCGACCAGGATGAAATGGGAGGGGTGAACCACTGACATCCCCTCGCGCTCAACAACGTTGATGCCCATCGCCGCGGCGTCGAGCAGGACGTCCACGAGGTGGTCGTCGAGGAGGTTGACCTCATCGACATAGAGAAGGTTGCGATTCGCTTCCGCCAGTACGCCGGGCTGGAATCGGCGCATCCCTGCCCTGACCGCCGCCTCGATGTCGATCGACCCGACGAGCCGGTCTTCCGAGGCATTGATGGGGAGGTCGATGATCCGCATCGGCAGCCGCGCGACAGGCAGCGGCCCCGCCTGGGCGCGGCGCCGGCAGTCATCGCAGTAGTGCGACGGAGTTGCCGGGTCACATCGATAAGGACATCCCTCGACCGCGTCGTAGTCGGGCAGCAGGCGGGCCAGCGCTCTTGCCGCGGATGACTTCGCCGTACCCCGGTCGCCGCGAATCAGCACCCCGCCGATCGCCGGATCGACTGCGTTAAGCATCAGGGCACGCTTCATCTGCTCCTGACCGACGATCGCGGAAAACGGCAAAGTCAATTCAAAGGGCACAACGTGAGTCTAGCCAGACGCCGTTCGGTGGAAACACCGGTCAGTGTGGACGACAGCTTTAAGTTCGCCGGTCGAAACCGTTACCTGTGACGCCACGCCTGGGCGCCGTCACCGATTAATTGAACTTCCGCAGGAACATGAGGGCAAGCTGATTCATCAAATTCTCAAGAACAAGATGTCTACGCGAACAGCGAACGTGGCAATCCACGCCACTCCGGGCGCTGCCAGCGTCAGACCCGAGGAGCAGTACTCAGCAAAAGCTGGCAATCCCTCTCAAAACAAAAAGCCCCCCGATGGGGGCTTCTTTGCGCTTTGGCCACCAAAGCAGGGACCAGTGGCCTATTTATACAAATAGCAAGAGTGAACAAGTCAATGTTATACAGCGGGTGAAGTATGGGATTTGAACCCATGATCAAGGATTACTGGTCCCCTGCTTTAGGCCAGGCTAAGCTAACTTCACCACGCTGGAACACGATTATAGACTCCTGGATGCCTTAGGAAATCAGCCCCTCGTGGGTGAGACATTACGAAACCACTAGGCCTAGTGTTAGTACCTTGTTGATAAACCAACATGCAGGGCTTAGAATGCGAACATGGAGAAGATATCCAAGAAAGCCAGCGCGATCCAGTCGGAGCAATCGGCTTTGGCTTCTGCTAACGAGCAGGACTTAATCGGCCGGGCCCGAGCAGACGAGGAGCAGCTCGGTCAAAGAATGCGGGAACTCGAACTCGAGCTCACGGCTGTGGAGGAGCGGCTTTCCAAAATCAGAGCCTTTATCGAGCTGTTCAGTCAGTATGCGCGACCAGCGGACGCGAGCCAGCCTCCGCCTAAAGACCTGGCAAACATGACAATTGCGGATGCTTCAGCAGCGATTCTTAGATCGCTCGGAGGAGAGGCGCGGCTGACCGAGCTCATCAAAACCCTCCGCCGGGCGGGCAAGCTTCCAACAAATAGCCGTGGAGCGTATGCGACGCTTGTTCAGACGCTGAAGCGGTATCCGAAGCGGTTTGAAAGGGAACGCGCCGGTGTTTGGAAATTGGTTGAAGATGTGGAAGTCACAGCCGATAGTTCGCGAGAGGGCCAATACACGCTGCGTTTTCCCGGCGGTGCCTCGGTTGTTGTTGGCGGTGATCCTTCGAGGCTACGTCTGGCAAACATCTGGCAGCAGCTTGCGAACTCAATAGTGCTCAGAGACCCAGACTTCCTGAAGTCTTCCCGACACGGTCCGTCGTTAGTTTGGACTGATCCGTCCACGGTTAGGTTTTCGGACACTCCGCGGGCACCTGAGGCTGCGCCCAACCCAGTTGAGGAGCCGGCCGGTCCTGCGAAGGGACAAGGCTCGGCCGAGAATCCACAAGACGCCGAGGCCTAGGGGAGTCAGGCTGGAACACCACGAGGATGGCGTCAAAGGAATCGAGTCCCGAAGAGCTAGAGCGGACACGGGATGCCCGCGTAAGCAAACGCCGTCTCGACAAACAGGAAAGTTATCTCAGCCTGCTGCAGCTTGCAGCGAGGTTGCGACAAGATAACGAATTCGCCGCAGACCCCGGACTTCGGCAAGCGCTGGACCGTGGTGAAGGCGAGCGCCAAACCCTGGCTCAGCAGGTCGGAGGCCGAATTGTTCCCCGACGAAGGCCTACCGCGCAGCAAACTACCACGACTTGCACCGTCTTTGTCGATGAGTGCGGATCTCATTCGCTTGCGGCGAACGATAGCTTTGGAGCATTCGTTTTAGCAGCCGTCCTCATTCGAGACGCTGACCACCTGACGGTATCAAGAGAGTGGCGCCGGTGGAAGAGGAACACCTTTGGGTCGAGCAAGATCATTGTTCATGAGCCGGATTTCCGACAAGGCCTCGGCCCATTCGGAGGCTCCATTGCCAAACGCCAACAATTGAAGGAGTCACTCGATCGAATCATCGATCAACTGCCATTTGCAGCAGTTGCTTGTGTGATTAACCGAGCCGACTACAGAAAGTGGCTGGGCGACTTCAAGTCTCCTGACATTAGCCTTCCGGCACATCCGTATTTGATGAGCCTCGATTTCTTAATGGAACGTTTACTAATGGTTCTCGAAAACGACTTTGGCGGAGCTCGCGCGTCGGTCGTTGTTGAAGCTCGTGGACCAAAGGAGGATGCGGCCCTTCAGTATGAATTTGCGCGCCTCCACCTCGACGGCACTACATACATCGCGCCTACCTGGTTTCGACAAAGACTGCCGCCGGGAATGCTGTTTCGCACCAAGAAAGACACGCTGACAGGATTGGAGCTTGCCGACTTGCTTGCACGACCCTGCGGGGAAAAGGTCTTGAATCCCACTTCGACACCCGACCGATGGCCTGTATTCAGAACGAAACTTTGCCTGGGGCAGGAAACCAAGCACTCGATTCTTGGTTTGAAAATTCTTCCCTGGGACGACCGTTACAAAGAGATCTGGAAAAGCTGAAGAGGCAGCTTTCGCCACCTCTTCCGCCGACTGGGTAGGTCGACCCAGCCCATTGCTAGGTGAGTATAGGGGCGGTCAGGCGGAATTGTCAAATAGTTGGTATGCTTATTGGTTTGCCTTTGTAGCAGGGTCGTTACGAGAAACCGCTCGCCGGGTCCGTGGCGCATCCTAGCGCAACCGTGACGAAGTTGCAGGGCGACTGTGGATCGTGCGTTCCTGAGGCGCAATTAGTGCGGTGCCGGTCGCAAGAAGGTGGGACCAAACTTCGGCTGGGCCTGATACGGCGCAGAAGCTACTCCGCCCCTGAAACGCATCGCTCACGCTATAGGTCCAGTTCCTTAGCGATGATCTCGCGCATGATCTCGTTCGTGCCTGCGCCGATCGGGCCGAGTCGAGCATCGCGCCAGGCACGCTGGATCGGATACTCCATCATGTAGCCGTATCCACCGTGGATCTGCAGCGCGCGGTCGGCAACCTTCACGTCGGCCTCCGTCGCGGCGATCTTCGCCATTGAGACCTCCTTCACGCAGGGCATTTTCTGCGAATGGAGCCAGAGCGCGTAGTAGGTCAGCTGGCGCGCCTGCTCGATCATCAGCGCCATGTCGGCGATCTCGTGCCGAATCACCTGCATCGAGGTGAGCGTTTTGCCAAACTGCGTCCGGTTCGCCGCGTACTCGACGGCCAGCTCGAGACTTCGCTGGGCAGAAGCCACCGCGCCAATCGCGATCCACAGCCGCTCCCACTGAAAATTCCCGACCGCCTGATAGAACCCGCCGTTCTCCTCCCCGAGCCGGTTCTCGACCGGCACGCGGCAGTCCTGGAAGACGAGCTCCGCCGTGTCCGACGCACGCCAGCCCAGCTTGTTCAGCTTGCGTCCGACGCTGAAGCCGGGCGTCCCGCGCTCGACGACGAGAACCGATAACCCCTGGTGGCCACCCTCCGGCTTCGTCCGGACCAGGATGACGACCAGGTCGGCGCTGACACCGTTGGTGATGAACATCTTGGTGCCGGTGACGATGTAGGCATCAGCGTCACGGCGGGCGATGGTCTGCACATGCGCGATGTCCGAGCCGCCCGATGGCTCCGTCACGCCGAGCGCGACGATCTTCTCGCCTTTGATCGCGGGAGGCAACCAGAGCTGGCGCTGAGCGTCGTTGCCGAATTCATTGATCGGCGGCGTCGCAATCGCCACATGAGCCCCGATCCCAGCCGCCACCCCTCCCGAGCCGCAGCGGGCGAGCTCCTCGAACAGAATCGCTTCGTAGGCGACGCCGGCGTTCGTTCCGCCGTATTGCTCCGGATACTTCAGGCCCAGAAGGTCCAGCGCGCCGAATCGCGTGAACAATTCGCGCGGGAATTGCTGGGCTTCTTCCCATTCATCGACGTGAGGACGGACCTCCTTATCGATGAAGCGGCGGACGGTGCCTCGGAACTCCTCGTGCTCCGGCGCGAAGAGGTGCGAACGCGGCACGCCTAGCTTTGCCAGTAGTGAACGAACTCCGGGTACTGGTCGACGGTCGCGTTCGCCAGCTCGTCTGGCATCCGCACGAACATGCCGCGCGCCTCGGCCAGCACCGTGCCGTCTATCAACTCGACCGCGCCGATGGCGGCAACGGCGCCGGCTCGCTCTCGCGCGATCTCCCCCCAGACTCGCAGCGGCTGGTCGATCGGGGCCGGCCGCCGAAAGCGGATGTCGATCTTGCCTGTCATCAGCCATTCGCGGCGAAGCGCACCGGTGCGACTCATCGTTTCATCGAGCATCGTGGCCAGGATCCCGCCGTGAAGCACGCCCGGGAATCCCTGGTACCGCTCAGACGGCAGGTAGTCCGCGATGATGCGCTCGCCCTCACGCCGAAAGGTCAGTTTGAGCCCCGATTCGTTGCGGCGGCCGCAGGCGAAGCAGCGCTGGTATGTGGTTTCATCATTGAGTTTGTCGGGGTCTTGCACGCCGCGACCAGTTTATCAGCCGATCTGGGAGAAACCTGCGCGTGGACCGACGCACGGAAGCGATTGCACAGCTGCTAGAAACCGCACTCGCGGAACGCTTCGACACGCCGGTTAGCGAATTGCTCCAGGCGATGCCCATCCCGCTCGCCGTCATCGAGGCCGGCGATCTTCGGGCGCTCGCGCTCAATGAGTTGATGGCGCGCGTGTTGCAACGAGCGGATGCGGCCGGTCTCACCATCTCCTCCCT
This sequence comes from Candidatus Dormiibacterota bacterium, assembly GCA_035544955.1. Taxonomy (NCBI): domain Bacteria; kingdom Bacillati; phylum Candidatus Dormiibacterota; species Candidatus Dormiibacterota bacterium. The sequence continues at coordinate 188,117 of DASZZN010000012.1, read as the reverse complement.
GTTGCCGCCCGCACATCCACTGTCCGACCCTCGTCCCTTTCGCTCCGTCGCCACCAGCGGTCGAGCGTTCGCGGCCGCGGTGATCATCGACGGCCAGACCTGGGAGTGGTTCATCCGTCCCCTCAAGGGCCGGGGCCGTGCCGTCGAATACTTTCTGACGGGTCTGGTCGCGAGCCCGGCCACCTCGCTCGACACCGACGTGGCGCGTCTTCGCGAGACCAACGCCGCCAAGACCGAGTTCCTGAACATGGCCGCGCACGAATTGCGGACCCCGCTGGGCGTGATCCTGGGCTACGGCTCGCTGCTGGCCCAGGGCGGGCTGAGTCCCGAGCACCAGAAGCTGGCCGGCGCGCGCATTTACGAGAAGGCGTGCCAGCTCAGCCGCCTGATCATGGATATGAGCCTGGTCGGCCGCTTCGACGAGCTTGGGCCCTCGATGCCGCGAGAGCCGATCGACCTGGTCGGGCTGCTGGAACCCATCGTCAAAGATCAGCAGCGCCGCTCTGCGGACCTGGCAATCGACTTCAGCTTCGACGTCCCCCTCGCGTTCGTCACCGGCAACCCCTACTGGCTGCACCTGGCCCTGCGCGAGCTGCTGGACAATGCCGTCCGGTTCCGGCCCGGCCCCAGTGGCCGGATCGACGTCGGCCTGACCGAGAGTGACGGCACCTGGCGCGTCAGCGTCCTCGACGACGGCTTTGGGATCGAGCTGGAGACTCAAGGTCAGCTCTTCAAACGCTTTGCCAGGATCGAGACCGACGCCAATCGCCACCTGGTCGGAATGGGGATCGGCCTCTACCTGGTGCGGGAGGTGGCCCTCGCGCACGGTGGGCGGGCGCTAGTGGACAGCCGTCCCGGAGCGGGAAGTGAGTTCACGCTCGAATTGCCTAGGCTGGACCAGAAAGGTGATAGCGGACAGGCGTGACAACCGTAAAGGCCGCGATCTATAGTTGAGGCGTCCGTAAGGACTGCCCCCAATGCTGAAAGTGCTCGCGCTGCTGGCCTTCGGCTATCTCCTCGGCTCCGTTCCTTCTGGCTGGCTGGTGATGAAGGTCTATCGTAACCAGGACCTTCGCAAGCTCGGCAGCGGCAACATCGGGGCCGCCAACGTCTTTCGCGCCGGCGGTCCGGGCGCCTTTACCCTGACCCTCATCGCTGACGGGCTGAAGGGCTTCATCCCGGTCATGATCGGGATCGCGCTTGGCCTGGGGGACAACGAGATCGCGCTGGCGGCGATCGGGCTGGCGGCGGTGATCGGGCACAACTGGCCCCTGTACCTGCGCTTCAAGGGTGGTAAGGGCGTCGCGACGTCCGGCGGTGTGCTGCTGGCGCTCGCCCCGGTGGCGCTCGTGCTCGCGCTTACGACCTGGTTCCTGATCATCCGCCTCACCAAGGTGGCGTCGGTCGCCTCCTTGAGCGCGGTGGCCGTGGGCTTCGTCAGCTTGATCGTGCTTCACCTGATCGGCTGGCAGGCATGGCGGCCAGTCGGCTGGTCGGTGATCATCCTCGGGGTCACCCTCGCTGGCCTGGTGCTGATCCGGCACCGGACCAACATCGAGCGGCTCGCGCATGGCCGAGAGTTGAAGATCACGGCACACTGATGCCCGAGCGTCCGGCGGCGGCGCCGCCACTTCGCTTCCTCTTCTTCGGCGCCGGGGCGGTGGGCTCCCTGCTTGGCGCTCGCCTGGCCCAAGCCGGCAGTGAGGTCACACTGGTGGGGCGGGCCTCGCACGTCGAAGCCGTCACGCGCGACGGGGTGCGCATGGTCTCGGCGGGTAAGGTCAGCAGCCAATCGGTCCGGTCAGCGCGACCGACCATCGCGGAGGCCGTCGGCCCATTCGACTATGTCTTTCTTACCGTCAAGGGCTACGACACGCTGGACGCGATCGACCAACTGCAACTGGTGCTACGCCCGGGCACGATCCTCGGCAGCTTTCAAAATGGCGTGGGCAACGAGGAAGCGATCGCCGCGGCGCTGCCGGAGCAGGCGCTGTTGGCCGGAAGCCTGACGGTGCCGGTCAGCCTGGATGAGCCGGGCACGATCCAGTTGCACTCGCGGCGCGGCGGATTGGCGCTCGCTCCGGTCTCACCTGAAGTCAATGTCGGCCCGCTCGTCCGCAAGCTGCGCGATTCCGGCTTCAAGGCCCGACGCTACACCGACTTTCGCGCGATGAAGTGGTCAAAGCTCCTCTTCAACCTCCTTGGGAATGCCCAGAGCGCCATCCTGGACCTGCCGCCGAGCCACATCTTTTCGGACAGCGAGCTGTTCCGCTACGAGCGCGCGGCGTTCCGCGAGGCTACCGCCGTCATGGACCGCATGCGCGTCGCCGTCGTCGCGCTCCCCGGCTTGCCGGCGCCCACGCTGCGGCGCGCGATGAGCCTGCCGGCACTGCTGGCCCAGATGCTGCTCGAACCCCGGCTCGGCGGCGCCCGGGGTAATAAGATGCCCTCCCTGTGGTGGGACCTGAGCCGCGGCAAGGGCAGGACGGAAGCCGCCTTCCTGAATGGCGCGGTCGTCGACGCGGGCGGCCGCTACGATGTGCCCACGCCGGTCAACTCCGTGCTCTGGGCCATCCTGGAGAAGTCGACGAAGGTGCCGTCCGAATGGGAGCGCTATCGCCGGCAACCCGACCGGCTGAAAGCGCTCCTTCGAACGGCGTTAAAGCTCTAGCGTTCGGATCGCGCCTACGTTCGCGCCGCGACCCGCGCGTTCGATGACGGGCGGCCCACAAGGTACAGCGCCAGGTAAACGACCGTGGCCACTATCGCCCCGGCAAAGAAGCTCAGATCGCCTAACTGCGGGGCGTTGGTCGGAACCCAGCCCAGCGGAACCGGCGCCTGCTGGTCCCAGAATGGGACGGTCGCGATGCTGCCGGCCAGCATCGCGACGACGCCTTTCCAGTATCGACGGCGAGGGTCGTAGAACACCGACTCGGGGTACCGGCCGCGATGGAGGACGTAATCGGTGATCACGACCGCGAGGTACGGCGTGATCCAGTAGGTGACCAGCAGCAGGAAGCTTTCGTACTTGCTGCTGGTTCCGACGTTCGCCTGGTAGAGAAGCCCGATGACAAGCCCGACGGCGCCGAACACGCAGGCGGAAATGGCGCGCCGTTTTTCCACCCCCAGTTTGACGCCAAGGGTCAGGAAAGCCATCGCGCCTGAATAGATGTTGAGGACATTGGAGGCAATTGCCCCGAGCGCGATTCCGAGGAGAACCAGGACTTGCAGGATGAAGGGCAACGGGTCGGTGAACTGTTCCGTCGGGTTGCTGCCCGCCGCCGAAAAAGTCGCGATGGCGGCGCCCGCAATCTCCAGGACCGCACACGAGACGAAGATCCCGAGGCCCGCTGCCAGCGCGACCTTCATCGGATCGGATTTCGTCGGCAGATACCGGCTGTAGTCAGAGGCAAATGGGTTCCAGCCGATGGCGTACCCAAAGGCGATGAATACCGCCAGGATGAACGCGGCAGAGGGGCCCCCGAACGGAACCTGCGCGTTCGGATTGAAACCGACACCCGGGTGCGCTTGCACCAGGACGATCACCGTGGCCAGAGCGAAGACGACTCCCAGGTAAGGGAAGATGACCCGTTCGAATTGGTGGATCATGTTGTGCCCGATGAAGGCCACCAGGACCTGCACGATGACGATGATCGTGAAGGCCACCGGAAAGCTTAATGCGGCTTGGTGGTTGTTCAGAATCGCGCTCAAGATCACCAGCGCAAAGGCACCGCTGACGCTGTTGACGATAAACCAGCCAAAGCTGGCGGTAATCCAGCTGAGACCCGCGGGCAGGAAATTGCCTAGGTACCCGAAAGCGGCCCGGCTCTGCACCATCTGCGGGACGCCGAAGCGCGGTCCCATGGTCGAGAGGAGCGCGTGGGTGATCGCGCCCATCAGGCTGCCGAGCGTCACCCCCAGGACGGTGGGCCAGAATCCCCCACCGAACACGGCCATTGGAATAACGCCGACGTAGACCGTGGCGAATTCCATGTTCGGTGACATCCAGGTCCAGAAGAGTTGCAACGGCCTCCCGTGACGCTCGCGCTCGGGGATGTACTCGATGCCTCCCGGCTCGATGGCAGCCACCCTGGAGCCGTATTCGCCTTCACGAACCGGGACTTGCGCGTCGAGGTCGCTGATGGTGGCCACAAGTCTCTCCGCGTTCCGAACCTTACACTTCGCACGTGCCCGATCTGCTCATCAAAAACGCCCGGTTGCCGCGGTCGAAGTCCCTCACCAGCGTGGCCATCGAAGCCGGGCGCATCGCACCAGCGGGCGCCCCGGGCACCCAGCCATCCGCAAGCCAGGTGATCGATGCCGGGGGCGGCCTGCTCACGCCAGCCCTGGTCGAGCCGCACATCCACCTCGACGCCGTGCTCACCGTCGGACAGCCGCGGCACAACCTCAGCGGCTCGCTCTTCGAGGGCATCGCGATCTGGGGCGAGCGGGTCAAGGACCTGACGGTGGACGACGTGAAGGGCCGCGTCGCCCAGGTCCTCCGCTGGCAGGTCGCCAACGGGGTCCTCTTCGTGCGCAGCCACGTCGACGTCTGCGATCCGAAACTCACCGCCCTGCGGGCGCTGCTCGAAGTAAGGGAGGAGTTTGCCGATCAAATCACGATCCAGCTGGTTGCGTTTCCCCAGCAAGGCATCCAGTCCTTTCCCGACGGCGAAGCGCTGATGCGGAAGGCGGTCGAGATGGGCGCGGACGTGGTCGGCGGCATCCCACACTTCGAGCTGACCCGCGAGTACGGTGAGCAGTCCGTGAAGTTCGCCGTGGCGCTCGCTCACGAATTCAACAAGCTGGTCGACATCCATTGCGACGAAACCGACGATGAACACTCGCGGTTCCTCGAGGTGCTCGCGGCCGAGACCATCCGCCTCAGCATGCAAGGGCGCGTCACGGCCAGCCACACGACCGCGATGCATTCCTACAACAACGCATACGCCGGCCGGCTGATCGTCAACGTTCGCCGGGCCGGCTTGCACATGGTGACCAACCCGCTTGACAACGCCGTCCTCCAGGGTCGCTTCGATCACTACCCCATCCGGCGTGGGCACACCCGCGTCAAGGAGATGCTGGCCGCCGGGGTCAATGTCTGTCTTGGCCACGACTCGGTGATGGACCCCTGGTATCCCCTCGGGAAGGCCGATCCCCTCCAGGCGGCCTTTACCCTCGCCCACTACGGACAGATGTCGGGGTACGAGGAGCTGCGGACGCTGATCGACATGATCACGGTGAATGGCGCGCGAACATTGGGACTCCGGGACTATGGTCTCGAGCCGGGGTGTCGCGCGGACCTCGTGTTGTTCGACGCGCCCGGCGAAAGCGACGCGATTCGGCTCCTGGCGCCGCGCCGGCTTGTTATCCGGGGTGGCCGGGTGGTCGCCCGCACCGACCCCGGCGAACACATCGTTGTCTGGAAGGGCCGGGAGGAGCGAGTCGACTTCATGCCCGACAGGAGGGATGGTGATGTTACGACCGGACCCAAGCTATAGAATTCCAACTGGAATTTGGGGGATTCTGGCAGGGAGAGGAGCCACATGAAGAAATCCGCCGTATTTGCACTGACCCTGGTGGCCGCGCTCGGATTGGGGGCATGCGGAAGCTCGAACACCAGTACCGGCACGTCCAGCACTCCGAGCGTCATCAAGGCAGCGTGGATCTACGTCGGCCCCATAACCGACCATGGCTGGACCCAGGCCCACGACGAGGGACGGAAGTACGTCGAGCAGCAGCTTGGCAGTGGGGTGCAAACGACCTACAAAGAGAACGTGCCCGAGGGACCGCAGGTCGCCCAGGTGGTCGAGGACCTGATCCGCGACGGCAACAAAATCATCTTCGGCACCTCGTTCGGCTTCCAGGACGCGCTCTATTCCGAAGCCGTCAAGCACCCGGACGTCAAGTTCGAGCAGGCGACCGGCACCAAGACCGCCACCAACATGGGCGAGTACTTCGGCGCGGCGGAGGATGCCGATTACCTGACCGGCATGGCACTTGGCGCCGCCAGCAAGAAAGGCAAGATCGGCTTCGTTGCTCCGTTCCCGATCCCCGAAGTCATCCGCGAGATCAACGCCATTACGCTCGGGGCACAAACGTCGCACCCAGGTGCGACGGTTCAGGTCGTCTGGACGAACACCTGGTTTGACCCGACCAAGGAGAAGCAGGCGGCCCAGAGCTTGCTCTCGGTGGGCGTCGACGCGATCGGCCAGGGACAGGATAGCCCCGCCACGGGCGACGCCGCAAAAGCCGTTAGCGTCCCCTGGAGCGGCTACGACTCTGACCAGTCCTCCTACGCCCCGGACATCTGGCTGACTGGCACGGTCTACCACTGGGGTCAGTACTACGCCAACCGGGTGAAAGCGGCGATGGCCGGCACCTGGAAGTCGGACAACTATTACGGCAGCCTGTCCGACGGGTTGGTTGGCCTGGCACCCTTTGGAAAATCCGTTCCGTCCTCGACCCAGTCGCAGATCAGCGCGAAAATGGACGCACTGAAGAACGGCAGCTTCTACGAATTCGCGGGTCCGCTGAAGGACCAGACCGGCGCCACGCATGTGCCGGCCGGCACCAAGCTGAGCGTCACCGACCTTTACGCGATGGACTGGTTCGTGCAAGGGGTGATCGGCAGCCCAAAGGGCTCGTAAGCCCTTAACGTCATCACCACTGACATGGTCGCCGCTGGACAAGTTCCGGCGGTGACCATGCGGGGGATCAGCAAGCGATTTCCCGGCGTCATCGCCAACGACCAGATCGACTTCGAAGTCTCACAGGGCGAGATTCACGCCCTGCTGGGCGAGAACGGCGCAGGAAAGTCCACGCTCTCAAACATCCTCACCGGGCTCTACCGGCCCGACGAGGGCGAGATCCAGCTTCACGGTAAGCCGGTAGCGTTTCACTCGCCGCGCGACGCAATCGAGGCCGGCGTTGGGATGGTCCACCAGCATTTCCGGCTGGCGGCCTCCTTCACCGTCGCCGAGAACCTGGTGCTGGGGCATCGCGACGCCGCGGACCGCGGACTCTTGCTGGAGCCTCGCGTGGTGGAAGGTCGCATTGCGGACCTTTCGCAGCGGTACCGGATGCCGGTCAACCCGCGTGCCCGGATCTGGCAGCTGTCGGTTGGTGAGCAGCAGCGGGTCGAGATCCTCAAGGCACTGTACCGCGGAGCCCGCATCCTAATCCTGGACGAGCCGACCTCGCAACTGACTCCCCAGGAGGCCGACGACCTATTCCAGACCCTTCGGTTGATGGCTGGCGAGCAGCGGGCCGTCATCTTCATCTCGCACAAATTGGAGGAAGTCATGGCGGTCTCGAATCGCGTGACGGTCCTTCGCAAAGGGCGGGCGATCGGTACCGTAATGACGAAGGACACGAACACCCGCGAGCTCGCGAGGATGATGGTCGGCCGGGAGGTCGTCTTCACCCAGAAGAAGAAAGGTCCGGCGCAGGCCGAGCGGCAGGTCGCCCTCGAGCTACGCGGCGTCAGCGCTACCGGTGACCTCGGCACGCCCGCGCTCCGTGAGGTCAACCTGACAGTGCACGCCGGTGAGATCGTCGGCATTGCGGGAGTGGCCGGCAATGGGCAGCGCGAGCTCGCCGAGGTGATCACGGGCATGCGGCGCCGGACCGCCGGGAAGGTCATCGTGACCGGCCGGGTGACGCGGGGCGGCGACCCGCTCGAGCCGATCAAGTGGGGCGTCGCCTATGTACCCGATGATCGCCTGGGAACCGGCGTGGCCCCCTCCCTCTCCATCGCCGACAACCTGGTCCTCAAGGCATATCGGCGACCGCCAATCTCGACGCATGGGGTGCTGCATCCAGGCCGGATCCGGGCAAACGCTACAGATCTCATGCAGCGGTTCAATATCGGCGCGTCCACCCCGCACACGCCGGCGCGTCAGCTCTCCGGCGGCAACATCCAGAAGGTCTTGCTCGCCCGCGAGCTCTCCAGCGGCCCACTGGTCCTGGTGGCCAGCTCGCCAACCAGCGGCCTGGACGTCGGCGCCACCGACACCGTGCGCGGTTTGCTAGTGGAGGCGGCCGGGCGGGGTGTCGGCATCCTTCTCATCAGCGAAGACCTCGACGAGATCCTGGCGCTGGCCGATCGGATCGCAGTGCTCTATGACGGGCGCATCACGGGCATCGTCGATCGTCAACACGCCGACGTGGAGCAGCTCGGCCTCATGATGGCGGGGGCGGCATAGCCGTCATGCGAGTCAGAATTGCGAGATCGCCCGCGTGATCCGGATCGAGCGACGACTGACCGGGGCACGCTGGCTGGTGGTGGCGGTGCCGCTGGGATCACTAATCGGCGCGGCAATTCTGTCCAGCATGATCCTGTTCCTGACCGGGCACGATCCGATCGCAACCTGGGCACGGTTGCTGGATCGCGGGTTCTTTGCCAGCGGCGCGATGAGCGCCACCCTCGTGAGTGCCACCCCGCTATTGTTGACCGGTCTCGCCGCCGCCGCAGCCTTCCGGATGCAGACCTGGAACATCGGCGCCGAGGGCCAGCTCTATCTCGGCGCGATCGGCGCATCCGGGATCGGCATCGCGCTATCCGGCCAGCCTGCGCTGATGATCATTCCAGCTATGGTCGTCGCAGGATTGGCCGCCGGCGCGGCCTGGGCGGCCATCCCGGGCGTGTTGCGAGCGTACACCCGGACCAACGAAATCATCACCTCGCTGATGCTCAACTACGTGGCCGGGCTGCTCATGAGCTACCTGATCTTCGACAGCCATTCCTACTGGCGTGATCTGTCCAGCTTCACGGCTCGGGTGTTTCCGCAGGGTAAGTACCTCTCGGAGGCCGGCAGCTGGCCGAGCTTTGTAATCGGGGGAATCGTCATCCCGCTTGGCTTGCTGCTCGGCATGGTGGCAGCGGCATTCCTATGGCTCGTCTACACCGCGACCCGGTTCGGGTTCGAAGCCCGTGTCATCGGTGACTCACGCGCCGCCGCACACTACGCCGGCATTCGAACCCGGCGGAAGATCGTTGCGGTGATGGCCCTATCCGGCGCGCTCGCCGGGCTTGGTGGCGCCAGCGAGATCGGTGACTTTCGGCATGTTCTCGATCCGCGCGGCCTTCAGCAGGCGAGCTTTGGCTACGGCGGGATCGTTGTTGCCGCGCTGGCGCGCCTCAATCCGTTTGCGGTGATCGTGGTTGCCATCTTGCTCGGCGGGCTGTCCAATGCCGGATTCAGCTTGCAGGGGGCTACCTTTCCGGCGGGGCTGGTCGGCACTCTGCAGGGTTTGATCCTGTTCTGCGCCCTGGGCGGTGAGCTGCTTGTCCACTATCGCATTCGGATCGGTCGTCCAACGAGGAAGGCGCCACAGCTGGGTCCGGCAGGGGTCGCGTGATCAACGACAGCGTGTTGGTGGTGATCGCGGCGTCGGCGATTTCATATGGAACGCCGCTGCTCTTTGCCGCCCTCGGGGAACTGCTGGCGGAACGTTCGGGTGTGCTGAACCTTGGCGTCGAGGGCATGATGCTGATCGGGGCGGTCACCGGCTTTTGGGCGGTGCAGACGGTGGGCGGCCCAGGCTGGGTGAGCCTGCTCACCGCCGTCGTGGTGGCCGCGCTGGCGGCCGCCGCCACCAGCTCGATCCACGCCTTCCTGACGATCACGCTGCGGGCGAGCCAGATCGTGTCCGGCCTGGCCCTCACCATCTTCGCCGGTGCCAGCGGGCTTTCCTCATACATCGGCCACGTGGCGAATCTTGGCGGCAAGCCTGCCCGCCACGAGTTCGACGCCCTCAACGTCCTCGGGCTTCGCGACGCGCCGGTGATCGGACCGATCCTGTTCCATCAGAATGCCCTGACGTACGTGTCTTGGATGCTGGTCGCGCTGACCCTCTTCTACCTCTACCGAACTCGACCCGGCTTACACCTGCGAGCAGTTGGCGAGTCGCCTGGGACCGCGGACGCGATGGGCGTCAACGTGACGGCCTACCGCTACATCCACGTGATGATCGGCGGGGCGCTGGCGGGGATCGGCGGGGCGTTTTTCAGCCTGGCCATCACCCCCAGCTGGCTCGACGGTATGACGTCCGGTGCCGGCTGGATCGCGATCGCGCTGGTGATCTTCGCCTTCTGGCGTCCGGAGCTGGCCCTGGTCGGCGCGTACCTCTTTGGCGCCTTCTCGAGCCTCGCGTTCACCCTGCAGGCGCGTCAGGTGCATCTGCCGCCGGAGGTCTTTGGCTCGCTCCCCTATCTGATGACGATCGTCGTGCTCGTCCTTGTGTCAACCGGCTGGGCCCGGCGTCGGCTCGGCGCTCCGGCGTCGCTCGGCGTTCCCTACGTCCGGGAGGAACGCTAGACATGCAGGGACGCGTGACGGCCAGCCACACGACCGCGATGCATTCATACGACAACGCCTACGCCGGCCGGCTGATCGTCAATGTTGGCCGGGCCGGGTTGCACATAGTGACCAACCCGCTCGACAACGCGGTCTCAAGGGTCGCTCGATCACTACACCATCCGCCGCGGGCACACATGGGTCAAAAGAGCTGCTCGCCGCCGGGGTCAATGTCTGCCTTGGCCACGACTCGGTGATGGATCTCTGGTACCCACTCGGCAAGGCCGACCCGCTCCAGGCGGCCTTCACCCTCGCCCACTCCGGGCAGATGTCAGGCTTCGAGGAGATACGGACGTTGATCGATATGATCACCGTCAACGGCGCGGGCGCGCTTGGGTTAACCGACTACGGGTTGGAGCCCGGCTGTGGGGCAGACCTGGTCCTCTTCGACGCACCGACCGAGAGCGACGCCGTCCGGCTGATGGCGCCCGGAGGAGCCAGTCGACTTCATGCCGTAAGGATCTGCAGCCTCCGTCATTACATCCAGATAACCCCAACGCGCGAACTCCAGTTAGGCACAAGCACCCAGTGGGGGGTGTGGGCCGGCCTGGCCGTCATGCTGGTTTTCGGCGGAGCGTCGATTTGGGCGGCGGTGACAGCGACCGATCCGGCCGTGGCCTGGATCTTCGGGGGCGGAGCAGCCTTTTGCATTGGAGTGGCGTTCCTTGGTGCTTACGTGTTTGGTCGACAATCAACGATGTTTGTTGAGGACGGAAACCTGGTCGCGCGTACCCCTTTCTCCGTTCGCAGAGTGGCGATTGCGGAGGTGTCCCGCCTGGAAGTCAGGCTGAAGCGAACCAGAGGAGGAATTGCCTACCGCGAACTGGTCGTCGTGGATCAGACTGGCATATCTCGCGCGAGCATTCTGGCGGACGATTTTTCTGACTCCAGGATTGCCCATTTCGCCAAAGCGGCGGGCCTCCGCTTCAAAGTGGACTAGACCTCGTCGCCGGACCCGCTCACCGGGTCGGCCAGCGGGCGCCCAAGGGTCAGCAGAGGAATTGCCTCGCGGATGTACTCCAGGCCGGAGCCCACCGTCCAGATCACCGCGATCAGCAGCCCCCACACGCCCACCGTGAATGGTCCCGCCGGGCTCACCAGTACGCTGCCGGGCGGGGTGTGGCTGCTCAGCAAGCCACCCTGGCGGGCGTCGCCCTCGAGCAAAACCAGGAAGAGAGCGACGATCGTAATGATGGTCTTGGCCTTTCCCCAGCCACCGGCGGGGATGACGACGCCGAGCGCTGCCGCGTAGCTACGCAGCCCCGTCACCAAGAATTCGCGGGCTATGATCACCGCGGCCATCCAACCCGGAGCCAGATGGACCGCGGCGAGCGCGACCAGCAGGACCGCGATCAGGATCTTGTCGGCGGTCGTGTCGAGATAGATGCCGAATGGTGACACCTGCTTGCTGCGCCGTGCGATCTCACCGTCGAGCGTGTCGGTGAAAGACGCCAGCACGAAGAGCACCGCCGCCGCCAGGTAGCCGTAACGGCCACCCGAAACGATCAGGACGTAGAGGATGGGAGCCGCGACGATCCGGGAGAAGCTGAGTAGGTTGGGAGCCGACCAGAGGGATGCCACGGCGATCAGCGCCGCCGTACCGCGACATGGAGCGCGACGATGCCGACCGTCATGCGCTCCACCGAAACCGTAAAGCCCAGACCCTCCAGCTGCCACGCCAGCTCCGCCGGCCGGGGGAAGGCTTGCACCGTGTCCGCCAGGTACCGGTACGCGGACGCCTCGTCGCCGCTTCGCAGGCCAACGACGACCGGCATGACACGGCTGAGATAGAAGCGGTAGGCGCGCATCAGCAAGCCACGCGGCGGCGGAGCGAACTCGAGGATGACGAGGCGCCCGCCGGCGCGGAGGACCCGAAACATCTCGCGCAGCGCGGCCTCTCGGTCGACGAGGTTGCGCAAGCCGAATGCGATGGTGACGGCATCGACGCTGCCGTCGGCCTCGTTGAGCCGGGTGACGTCACCCAGGCGATACTCGACGCGTGGTTCACGCTGGCGAGCCAGCTCTAGCATCGCGGGCGAGAAGTCGATCCCGATTACCCGGCCGGATGGACCCACATACGGGAGGAGCTCATGGGCGAGTCTGCCCGTGCCGGTGCACAGGTCGAGCGCCGTCTGGCCCGGGCGAAGCGCCGCGCGGCGGGCGGCCCGGCGGCGCCACGCGCGGTCGCGGTCCGCGCTGAAGAGCCGGTTGCGAGCGTCGTATCGGGCGGCCACCTGGTCGAACATCTGGCGGATTCGATCAGCCCGCGCCTCCTGCCCCACGTTCATGATTATGGCCGCCTCAGGCCGGATCCCGATTGCGACCGGTGCAGCCGTGGAGTACGGTGATCTCATGGCAGAGCTTGGCCGCCCAGTCGGAATCGGGCTAGCGGCCCGGGGCGACGTGCGCGAAGCCGCGGCATGGGCGCGCCGGGCGGAGGACCTCGGCCTCGATTCCATCTGGGTCCACGACAGCTATTTCGAGCGCGATCCCATTACCTACCTGAGCGCGATGGGGATGGAAACGCGCCGCATCGGACTGGGTGCCGGCGCCCTCAACCCGTACACCCGCCATCCGGTCGTGGTGGCGATGACGATGTCGGCCCTCGATGATCTCGCGCCGCGCCGGGTCACGCTGGCCCTGGGAAGCGGCTTGCCGCTGCGGCTTGCGCAGATGGCGATCCCCTACGACGACACGGTCGCCCGCGTTTCGGAATCGATCGACCAGATCCGCCGGCTATGGAACGGCCAGCCGCTGACGCTCAATGACAAAGTCCCTCCGCTCCAACCGATGTTTCAACCGCCGCACCGGATCCCGATCTACATCGCGGCCTACCGCACACCCTTCCTGGACCTCTGCGGCGAGAAAGCCGACGGCTACCTGGCCCGTCCCGCGGAATCGCTGCCGGCCTTCCAGAAGATGCGCGCCCGCGTCCTCGAGAGTGCCTCGGCCCATGGTCGCTCGGCCAGCGACATCGATTTCCGTGGCTACCTCCTCTGCCTCTTCGACAGCAGCCGGCAGGAAGCGCTGAACCGGGCCAAGCGCGAGCCGTTCGTCATTTACATGATCTCAGTTCTCAGCGACATCTCGATGAAGCGCGCGGGATTCGACCCGGCGCTGCGCAGCCAGATCGCGACCGCCTGGCGAGCTGAGGATTATCACCGCGCTGGAGAACTGATCCCCGACGAGCTGCTGGACGCCTTCATCCTCTGTGGCTCCGTGAAAGACGTGGCGGCGCGTGCGGCTGCCTACCATGACGCCGGCATGGATGTTCCGCTGCTGCAGCCGATCCTGCAGGAGACGGCCCAGGTCGACGCGGTCCTCGACGCCGCGGTCGCCTACGCCTCTGAGTCGGTGACGGCCGCCACAGCCCCCTCCCTGCCCTCCCCCAGAGGGGGAGGGAAAGAAAGGCCCGGGATTGGTCGTAGGCTGGGCGGGGCCTGGGAGGTCGTCCGCCCGTTCAGCTTCACCGCATCGGTGTTGCCGGTCTCGGTGGGCGGCGCGATCGCGCTCAGCCAGGGACGGATGCACTGGCCGCTCTTCGTCGCCGCGTTGCTCGGGGCGCTCGGTTTGCATATCGAAACCAACGTGATCAACGAGATCTATGACGTTCGGCACGGAATCGACTCGATCACGTCTCCCCGGATGTCGATGGCGATCCTCAAGGGCCGGATCACCGAGCGCGATGCCTTCGTGGTCGCCTGGTCGGGATTCATCCTTGCCCTCCTGATGGGCATCTTCCTCCTGCTCCAGCGGGGCTGGCCCATCGTGCTGCTCGGATTGATCGGCTTCATCGGCGGCTACTTCTATACCGCCCCACCCTTCCAGTACAAGTACCGGGCGCTCGGTTTGCCTCTTGTCTTCCTCTTGATGGGGCCCCTGATGGTTGTGGGTTCATATTTCGCGGTGACCGGCGCCTTCGACCCGAACCTGCTGATCGTCTCGCTCCCGGTCGGACTGCTGGTGACGGCGATCCTGCACGGGAATGAGTGGCGCGACGTCGCGGAGGACACGCGGCACGGATTTACAACCTTCTCGGCCCAGGTCGGCCGGGAGGCGGCGCACTGGGTTTACGTGATGCTCGTTCTCGGGGCCTACGTCGCCGTCGGCCTGGCGGTGATGGTCGGCGCCCTGCCGAAGCTCGCGCTCCTCACGCTGTTCAGCCTGCCGCTGATGGCGTTGATCCTTCGTGATGCCGAGCGCGGAGCCGAGGGCCACCTGCGCGCGATCGCGATGATCGACCTCATGACGGCCCGCCTGCACAGCGCCTTCGGAGTCCTGCTGCTGGTCGGCCTGGTCGCGGGATCGGCAGTCCGCTGAAGCGCGTTATTGCCGGCCTGGGCCTGGCCGCCGCGGTCTGGACGGCCGCCTTCCGCGGACCGCGGTCGCAGTTCTGGCTCCGGATGACGCTTGGGGTTGGCGGCCTGGGCGCCTACGCACTTGCCGCCGAGCCCGCCCTGCGCCGCGAACGGCCGCGCCTCCGGGATTTCGCCAAGGGGTTGGGTTCGGCGGCTGGACTGTACGCAATCTTCCAGGTCGGCGACCGGATGGCGCGGCGAATCATGCCCGCCGGCGATCGCGAGATCGGCCGGATCTACGAGCTGCGGACGGCGGGCCCACGCCCCGCGATCGCAACGGCGCTCGGTCTTGTCATTGGCCCTGGCGAGGAACTGTTCTGGCGAGGTCTGGTTCAGCGAGGCCTGATGCGACGCTACGGACGCGTCCGCGGCACACTGATCGCGTCGTCGATCTACGGCGGCGTCCACCTCGTGTCCGCAAACCTGACGCTTACCGGTGCCGCGGCCACAGCCGGCCTCTACTGGGGGGCGCTCTATGCGAAAGAACAACGCCTCGCTCCGCTGATCATCAGTCATGTCTCCTGGGATATCTGGATCTTTCTGATCGCGCCGACCGGGTAAAGTGATGCCATCCTCGAGACCAAATTGAAGCTAGGACGGGAGCTGATCAGCGGCGATGCCATCCAGAAATGCGTGCGCGAGATGGCTGAGCAAGTTTCCCGGGACTACCAGGGCCTGGAGCGACCGCTCATCCTGCTCTCGGTTCTCAAGGGCTCAGTCTGTTTCGCGACGGACCTCAGCCGCCATCTGACAGTCCCCGTGAACTTCGATTACGTCGCGGTCAGCAGCTACGGTGCCGAAACCCAATCATCGGGACACGTCCAACTGCTCAAGGACCTCACCATGGACGTCACCGGGCGTGACGTCTTGATGGTGGAGGACATCATCGACACTGGGTTGACGACCTCGTTCTTGTTCGACCATGTCCAGCGCCATCGACCGAAGTCGCTGAAGCTCTGCGTCCTTCTCAACAAAGAGGAACGCCGCATCACGCCGGTCCCGATCTCCTACAAGGGGTTTGACATCCCCAACGAGTTTGTCGTCGGCTACGGGCTCGATTTCGACGAGCTTTACCGGAACCTCACTGCGGTCCACATCCTCGAGCCGTAGCTCAGGAATCCTCGGTTAGCGACGCGGCCGTTGTCCAACGATCCCGACGAAGATGATGACGGCGACGAAAAACAGAAGCAACCCACCCCAGGGGTTAGCGAGCCGCAATAACGCGTTGACCTGAGCGGGAAATAGCGTCGACGCGAGAAACAGCACCGCGATCAGCAGCGTCACGCCCTGCCAGCCAAGGCGAAGCGTGCGGGGCATGTGATCGATGTAGGCGTAGTAAGGAGAAAAGACTCGCCGGCCAATACCGGCAGGATTAATCACCAGGACGGCGATGACCAGGAAGATGACGAACGCGATGATGGGAATTCGCTAACGTTACTGGTTCGCGCCACCCTCGAGCGTGGTCAGGAGCTTCTTGGCGGCGTTGATCGGGATAGCGAATCCGACGCCCACATTGCCGGCAACGGGGCTCTCAATGGAATCGTTGATGCCCACCACCTGACCAAGCGAGTTCAGCAATGCGCCACCCGAGTTCCCGGGGTTGATTGGCGCGTCGGTCTGGATCAGGCCGGTGAGCCCGGTGCTCTGATTACTCCGATTGAGCCCGGAGATGACACCCGACGTCATCGTTTCGGCGAGTCCGAAGGGGGCGCCGATGGCATATGCCGCGTCGCCAACGCGAACCGTGTTCGAGTCCCCGAGCGCGAGCGGGTGCAGGCTCGACGCCGCCACCGAAACGTGAACGACCGCCAGGTCGGCGCTGGTGCTCGACCCGGCCACTGTGGCAGCCACCGTTTTGCCGTCGCTGAACGTCACCTGGATCTGGCTCGCCCCGGATATCACATGCTCATTGGTCAGGATGTTGCCGGCGGTATCGAGCACGATTCCCGATCCGGTGCCCTCGCCGACCCGACCGCGGCGAGCAAGCTCGGTGGTGATGGTCACCACCCCCGGCGCGGCCTTCTGGTAGATCGCGGCGGCGGTCAACGGCTGCGCGGCGACTGTGCTGGTCGTCGATGACGATGTCGTACTCGAGCTCGCTGAAGGGGCGGCTGCCGCAGGCAGGCGGCTGATGACCGCCTCCGCGCCCAGCACGCCGCCGGCGAGTCCGCCGATCACGACCACGGCCGTCAGGAGCACGGTCCGAGAGCCCGGACCACCACCTCGCGGTGCCGCCGACGGTGGCGGCGGCGGTGGCGGGCTTGAAGGCGGCTCTGGCGCGCCGAAAGGCTCCGCGATCACGACCTCATCATGGATGGTGCACCCTTACGAAACGATGATGGCCAGCTAAGAGGGAGCTAAGACTTTGCGCGGGTCAGGACGCTTCCCGGGCACCGGGGCGGCCGGCCTGGATGGTGAACTCGCCCCGTTGGCCCAGCACATCGCCAACGGTCTGGCTGAGGCGACTGGGCAAAAGATTCACTTTCACCAGGTAGGCGACCGCGCCCAGTCGGTGCGCCTCCTGGATCAGCTGCGGGCTGTCATCTTCGCTGCAGACGATGACCGGGACTTCGTCGGTGGCCTTGTCCTCGCGCAGCGCGGCGAGCACCTGCAGCCCGTCGAGCTGCGCCATATGGATATCGAGCAGGATGAGGTCGGGCATCAGGGAGCGGGCCATGCTCAGCCCGACGGCACCGTCCGACGCGACGGCGACGCGATAACCCTCGAGTTGAAGCTTGAGCTGATAGAGATCAGCAATGTCCGGATGATCTTCGACCATCAGGACGCGGGGCTGGGGCGCCATCATCTCCCTCAGGGGCTATCAGCGTAAGGCCGGATGGCGGCGCGGTCAAGCCACGAGGAGAGTGAAAAATGCTCCCGAACAGCACTCATTTTCTGACACGGTTTCACAGTGATGAAAACGCGTCGTCGGTGCGGGGCTCTGGGTCTAGTGGCTGCAGCCGCGAGCGGTGCCGGCGTCGCCGCCGGTGTCGAACGAGCTACCGCATGAGCAGCTCGAGACGGCGTTGGGGT
The DNA here is from genome assembly GCA_035544955.1 of Candidatus Dormiibacterota bacterium. Classification (NCBI taxonomy): domain Bacteria; kingdom Bacillati; phylum Candidatus Dormiibacterota; species Candidatus Dormiibacterota bacterium. The sequence goes on along the minus strand of DASZZN010000012.1, from coordinate 170,365 downwards.
TGTGCACCGTAAAACCGCCGCCCATCAGGCTGTCAACGAAATCGATCTCGGCACCCTTGATGTACTGCGCGCTGACCGAGTCGACAAACAGCCGCACGCCACCGACGTTGCTGATCGCGTCGCCGTCTTCGGGGCGATCCTCGAAGCCCATGCCATAGGACATGCCCGAGCAGCCGCCTGGCTGGACGAAGACGCGCAGGCCCATCTCCGGGCGTCCCTGCTTCTGCAAGAGGTCACGCAACTGTGTGAGGGCGGAGTCCGTAATACTGATCAGTTGGGTGTCTTGTTCGATCATTTCCTGAGCCATATTGAAGTCATTATAAGGCCAACCCCCGCGAATTCGGTCAGATTCGATCTGTAACGGAGCGGTGACGCCGGCTAGGGAAATTGCTGTTTGGCCAGCGGGCGGAGCGCGTGGGTGTGCCCGACCGGCCGCCAGCGGACCGCCACGACGGTGTCTTTTGCCGCCGCCAGCATCTCTCCTGCGGGAAGCGGTGAAATGACGCCAGGGCCTTCGCGGGAGCGGGCTCGCACCCTTCGGATCCCGTAGACATAGCGGCGCCGGCCTCGATAGGTGAAGAAGGGGGGCTGGTCCGGGTCGCCCGCACGCACCAGCCGCTCGATCTGCTCGAACGGCTGGTCCCAGTCGAGCCCGACCTGGCGGACCGGTGGCTCATAGCTCCCGCTGCCCGCCTGGGGAACGATGCCCTCGGCCCGGCCAGCCTCCAGTCGCGCCAGCGTCTCGTCAAGGGCGCCGAGGCCTTCCGTCACCAGCCGTTTGCTGAGCGTGCCCGCGGTGTCCTCGTCGTAAACCTCGACCCGCCGTTGAGCCAGAATCGGCCCGGCGTCGATCCGCGGCACGGTCTGGTGGACGGTGATGCCGGCCTCCCGGTCGCCATTGACGATCGTCCAGTAGATCGGCTCTGGGCCACGGTGGCGGGGAAGCAGCGACGGGTGGACGTTGAGCCAGCCGCGGGTCGGGACGGCCAGCGTCTGCGCCGCGAGGATCTGGTCGAAGCTGGCCATGACGACGATGTCGGGCTCGTAGGCACTGAGGCAGCGGACAAACGCATCCGAGTTAGCGTCGGCCGTCACCTCCACCGGACGGCCGAGATACCCGGCAATTCGCGCGATCAAGTCGGCCTTGGGGTGAGTGCGTTGCCAGCGCGTGCTGCAGACAACGGCCACGAGGTTGACGCGCTTTTCGATCAGGTGCAGCAGAAATGCGGTCCCGTAGTCCGACGGGATGCCGAAGAACACGACCCGAGGTCCCTGGTCGTCGAGGCGACGACCGGCGTACGGCTGTGCCGGCACCTCCTCGAGGTCGATCGGGACCATCGAAAACTCCGGCTTCGACCATAAGCGGGTGGCCAGCTGATCGAGCCAGGGATCGTCGAAGGCGGGCTGATGATCGAGCGTCACCTCCCTCACGCCATCGCCCGGCGGACGATCGGCGGGCGCTGCTGATCGTCGCCGTACGCCCAGCCCAGCAGGTCCATGACATGAACGACGGGAACGTCGTGGCCCGCGCGCTGCAGCCCCATCCCAACCTGAAGGACGCACCCGGGGTTGGCCGATGCGATCACTTGCGCACCGCAATCGATGATGTTCCGCACCTTCCAACCGAGCGCCTCTTCGGAGATCTCCGGGTGGGTCAGGTTGTAGACACCAGCCGAGCCGCAACACCAATCTGACTCCTTCATCTCGACGAGCTCGATGCCGGGAATCATGGCGAGGACCTGTCTCGGCTGCCGGTGCACCTTCTGGCCGTGCAACAGGTGGCACGGGTCCTGGTAGGCGACTTTGAGGCGGATGGCGCGAGTCGGTGGTTGGAGGCCGAGCGCGATCAGGAACTCCGAGGCATCCTTCACCGTCTTGGAGAAAGCCGGCGTGGCCTCCCGGCGCCCGGCGTCATTGCGGAGCTGCACCTCGTACTCCTTCATGTTCGAGCCGCAGCCCGCAGCGTTGACGACCACCGCGTCGAGGCCCGGGCCGCCAAAAGCGTCCATGGTCAGGCCGGCGAGGTGCTCGGCGGTCTGCGCCTCCCCGGCGTGCGAGGCCAGGGCGCCGCAGCACACGCGCGCCGATGGCACGATCACGTCGCAGCCGTTGCGCGCGAGGGCGAGCGCGGTGCGGCGATTCGTGCCCCGGAACATCTCGTCTTGGACACAGCCGGTCAGCAGGCCGACGCGGGCGCGACGGGCGCCCTGCGCCGGAGTCAGCGCAGGCAGTGGCGTCCGATACGGACTCGTATCACCCACGGGCGGGAAGGCCGCAAACTTGCCCAGAGGCAGGACCTTCCAGGCGCCGCTCCGGCGTAAGAGCGCAGACAGCCGCAGCGCGCGCGTGGCGCGGTAGAGCCAGCCGGCGATCTTCAAGCGACGCGGATGCGGCAGCAACCCGTTGAGGAGCACGGCCCGCACCATCCGGTCGCGGCGATTCTGGGGTGGGGTCTTCGCACGAGCCATCTCCATCACGGTTCCGAACTGGACGCCGGACGGGCAGGCGGTTTCGCAAGCACGGCAGTTGAAGCACTGATAGATGTGGGCCTGAAAGCGCGGGTCATCGAAGGCCACCAGGCCGAGCGTCGCCTCTTTGATTTGCCACATCCGCCCGCGCGGGCTGTCGCCCTCGTGGTGCAGGGTGCGGAAGGTCGGGCACTTGGGGAGGCAGAGCCCGCAGTGAATGCAGTCGCGGACCAGGTCCATGTCGATGCCGGTGGCCGGGGTTGGCACGCCATCCCGCTGGAGCTGCGCCTTGAAGTCGAGGGTGGACAGTTCGGTCATCGGCTCACCACTAAATCCCGCCCACGAACCGGCCCGGGTTGAGGATCCCATTCGGATCGAGGGCCTGCTTGAGGGCACGCATGATGGGAAAGCCGGGTGGCGGCGGTCCCCAGACGTCAACGGCCTGTTTGACGGCGACGGGAGCCGCAGCGACCACCACCTGCCCCTCGGCGCCGGCCGCGTCGCGCAACCGTGAGAGGGTCCCGGCGGCCGATGTCGCCGGCACCCGGACGTCGACCACGCCCGACGCGGGCTGGGCCAGCACCCGGGCATCCGCCCGAACGGCCGCGATCAAGTTTTGGCTTGAGTTAAGAGGAACGACGGCGCGAAGCACCACCCCCTCGTCCGCGGGAGCGGACCAGTCCCTGGCGGCGTCCCAGAAAGAGGGCGGGATCCCCGGTTCATCGACAACGCCGCCGGACTCGTGGATGAACCCAATGGCCACGTCCTTGGCCGCATCGACCTCGCGGGCATAGCCTTCCAGCTTCAGAGCGAGGGTCCACTGGGCCGGGCCCCCACCCCGACCCTCCCCTGCATGCGGGGGAGGGAGAAACTCGGAAAAGGTCTCACCGTCGAGGACGATGGCGGCAGCGGGCGCGAGGTACTGGCGGGCCAGCTTGAGCCCCACCGCGAGGGCGGGCCCCGGCGCCTCGAAGTGGGCCAGCAACGTCGCTTCCGCCTCGGGCCGGGCCTGGACTTTGAAGTTCACTTCCGCGACCACGCCCAGCGTGCCGAGCGCGCCGATGTGCAGCTTCATCAGGTCATAGCCCGCGACGTTCTTGACAACCTTGCCGCCCGCTCGCGCGACCTTGCCAGACGGGTACGCCACTGCGATGCCGATCACCCAGTCGCGGACGGTGCCATAGCGCCCGCGGGTAAGGCCGTTGGTGTTGGCTGCGACCATCCCGCCGACCGTCGCGTGTTCGGGATGCGGTGGATCGAGCGGGAGCCTCTGACCCTGGGCCCGCAGCGCCGCCTGCAGGTCGCTGAGCCGCATCCCTGCCTCGACTCGGCAGGTGAGGTCGGCCGGCTCGTACTCGAGCAGACGCGTCATCCGTTCGGTCGAAAACGCAACCTCGTACCGCCTGGGTGGGGCGCCCAGCCGCATCTGCGTCCCTCCGCCCCAGACCACGACGGCGGCCGGCCCCTCGTCACAGGCGTGCAGGTCACGCGCGGCTTCACCGGCATCGTTCGGGCGCATCACGGTCGACGGCAACAGACCATCCACGCTGAAGGTTCGTTGCTCGTCGACGGTGATCTCTTGCCCGGGCAATGCTTGCGGACGCGCCTTCACACCCACACGTCGTCTCCCGCGGGAACGGCGGCGCGCGGCTGTCGTCGAGGGGATCCTTCCGGTATCGGCACACGTGGAGGCTTGGCGCCTTTGCTGGGAAACACTTTTCCGGGGTTCATCAGGCGTTGCGGATCGAAAACACGGCGAACACGATCCATCACCTCGAGGTCGTCGTCGGAAAAGACGTAGCGGATGTTCTCACGCTTTTCCAGCCCGATTCCGTGTTCCCCGGTCACCGATCCGCCGGCATCCGCGCAGAGTTTCAGGATCTCGTCCCCGATCCGCAGCACCGCTTCATACTGGCCGGCTTTGAAGGCGTCGAAAAGGACGAGGGGGTGAAGATTGCCGTCGCCCGCATGGAAGACATTGCAAATCTTGAAGCCGGTTCGCTCGCTGATGGCGTCGATCTTCGCGAGCGTCTCGGGCAACTTGGTTCGCGGCACGACGCCATCCATCACGTAGAAATCGGACGATAGGCGACCCATCGCGGAGAACGCCCCCTTGCGGCCTTTCCAGAGTGCCTGGCGTTCCCCCTCGTTGCGCGCGACACGCACCTCGGTGGCACCGTTCTCGCGACAGACCTTCGCCATCCGCTCGCCGAGCTCCTCGGCGACCTCTGGCGTGCCGTCGACTTCGAGCAGCAAGACCGCGCCGGCATCCAGTGGATAGCCCGCGTGCGATGCCGCTTCGATCGCCTGGATGGAGAGCTTGTCCATCATCTCCATGGCGGCGGGAAGGATCCCGGTACGCACGATGGCGGACACGGCGTTGCTCGCGGAGGCAACATCGGGGTAGACAGCCATCAAGGTCTTTTGCACCGGCGGCAGGGGCTGGATCTTCACCCAGACCCGCGTGACGACCCCCATCGTTCCCTCCGATCCGACCAGGACACCTGTCAGGTCATAGCCGATGGCCTCCGCGACGTTGCGCCCGCCGACTTGCACCAGCTCGCCGCTGGCGAGGGCGACCTCGAGGCCGGTGACGTGGTTGACCGTGACGCCGTAGAGGAGGGTGTGCGGGCCACCGGCGTTGGTGGCGACGTTCCCTCCTATGGTGCAAGCACCCTGGCTCGACGGGTCGGGTGCGTAGTAGTAGCCATGCGGTTTGAGCGCCTGACTCAGCGCCAGGTTGACGACACCGGGCTGGACCACCGCGCGCAGGTTGTCGATATCGATCTCGAGGATGCGGTCCATCCGGGCGAACGTGATGACGACTCCGCCCTCGACCGGGACGGTGCCCCCGGCCAGGCTGCTGGCGCCTGAGCGCGCCGTGATCGGCACGCCGGCGTCGCAGCACATCTTGACAAGCTGCGCGACCTCCTTCGCCGTCCCCGGGATGACGACGATATCCGGCAGCGCCGTCTCGGGACTGGCGTCGTACTGGTAGAGCCGCATCTCGTAGGGATCCGCGAACGCGTAGTGATCGCCAACCACGCCGCGAATCCGGCCCAGTAGCTGATCGCGATCCACCGCTTCCATTTTGCTAAAGCGTACGCCCCACCCCGACCCTCCCCCGTGCGCGGGGGAGGGAGCGGAGGCAGGGAATTGTTTTGCAGCTAACCGAAGGTTGGGATGATCCCGGGGATCAGGTAGACCTCGATCATGGCGACGATGCCGACGGCGGCCGTGAGGATCAGGCTGTAGCCGATGGTACGGCGGAAGATCTCGCCCTCCGAGCCCACTCGGTTGACGCCCGCCGCGCCCACCGACAGGTTTTGCGGGCTGATCATCTTGCCCATGACACCCCCCGACGAGTTGGTGCCCGCCGTCAGGACAGGACTCAGATGGTGCCCGCCGATGACGATTTGCTGGGCGGTATGGGCTTGCATCGGGCCGAAGAGCGTGTTGGATGCGGTGTCGCTGCCGGTCAAGAAGACGCCCAGCGCACCGATGACCGCCGAGAAGAAGGGGAAGAACCCTCCGGCTTTTGCCATGAGGAGGGCAAGCGTAGACGTCATGCCCGAGAAGTTCATGACGGCGGCGATGCCCAGGATGAAGGCGATCGTCATGATGGGCAGGGCTAGCTGGCGTAGCGTACGCCCGTAGGTCGTAAAGAACAGGCGCAGCGGCGCACCCCGGATTGCCATCACGATAAAGGCGATGATCGACGCGAAGAGCACGAGACTGCCGGCTGCCGATAAGAAGTCCCAGGTAAAGGTGATGGGATAGGGCGTGGACTTGGTCACGATCGTCGGTTCCTGGCTGATCAGGGCCTTCGGTTTGGCCGATGTGCCTTCGTAGCTGAAGGGCCACTGGAATCTCCAGAACGGGAACTTGAAGGCGCCGGCATCCTTTACCGGACTGGGCCCAAACCACGGATTGGGGCAGAGCGCGAATCCCGGCTGGCCGCATTTGAGGTCGGCCGTGATATTCGCGGGTGTGTGGAGGGCGTTCTTCACGTTGCCGGGAGGGCTGCCGGAAAAGAACGGCAAGTTGCCCATCTGGCCGATGAGGATGACCACCACCAGGATCACGTACATCATGTAGGCGCGCACGATCCGGGCAGGCGGATCGGCGACCTGCGCCACCGCGGCGCCGACGCTGCGGAACCTCGGGGCGGCGCCCGGCACCGGCGCGCGGTCGGCGGCAAAGCCCCACAACGTCCTCGGCTTCCAAACGCGAAGTAAGAGAGCGACAGCCGCCATCGAGACCAGCGCGGCGAGCACGTCTGTCAACTCTGGACCGATGAAGTTCGAGACCAGGAACTGGACAACCGCAAAGACGACGCCCGCGGTGAGGACGGCCGGCAGCACTTCGACCATGCGCTTCCAACCCGCGAGGACGACGATCAAGAAGGCCGGGATGATGACCGAGAAGATCGGAAGTTGCCGGCCAACCATGGCGGAGAGTGCCAGGGTGACCTGCGTTTGATCGTTCGCGCTGTGGCCGATGATGGGCGCGGTCAGCAGACCGAGCGTGACGATCGGGATGCCGATCGACCCGAAGGCCACGGGCGCCGTGTTGGCGAGCAGGGCGAGCACCGCCGCGCTGATCGGCTCGAATCCGAGGCTGGCGAGGATGGCCGCCGAGATCGCAACCGGGGCACCGAAACCGGCAATGCCTTCCATCAGGGCGCCGAAGCAAAACGCCACCAGCAGGGCCTGGACGCGACGGTCCCCCGTCAATCGGGTGAGCGAACGGCGGATCACGTCGAAGTCGCCGCTGGCGATGGTCAGGTTGTGGAAGAAGACCGCGTTGAGCACGATCCAGCTGATGGGCCACAACCCATTCGCCATGCCCTCGGTGGTCGCCGAAAGGTCAAGGCCGAGTGGCATGCCCCAGACCAGCGCCGCGAGCACGGCCGCGGAGAGCATCGCCGTCAAGGCCGACATCCAGGCAGGCAGCCGTAGCACTGCCAGCATCACGAACAAGATGTATAGAGGAATGCCTGCGACGATCGCCGAGAGAAAAATGTTGTCGCCGAGCGGCTGGTAGACCTGATGAAACGCCAGGATCGCGATGGCCCCACTCATAACGAGGAAACCTCCCTTCCTTGCAGCATCCGACGCTTTCGTACAGGCGCTTCCGTACACGTTACACAGGGCGGCCCCAAAACGCCACAATTGGCGCCATGGCCGATTCGATGGTCGACAAAAAGACCCGGCCGGCACCTCCGCTCAAGCTGGATGACTTCGAGCCGGCGGCTCGGGCGGTCCTTCCGCAAGGCATCTATGACTACATCGCCGGCGGCTCCGAGGACGAAGCGGCGCTTCGGGGTAACCGCGAGGCCTTTGCCCGCTATCGGTTCCGCTTCAAGGTCCTGGCGTCCACGGACCACACCGACCTGAGCAGCGAGTTGTTCGGCCAGCGCTTCCGGATGCCAGTCCACCTGGCGCCCACCGCGATCCAGCGGATGGCCCATCCCGATGGCGAGCTGGCCGCCTACCGGGCGGCATCGGAGGCAGGCATCGCCTATGCCCTCAGCACGCTGGCGAGCGCCGCCATCGAAGAGGTCGCTGCCGCCGCAAGCGGGCCCCGCTGGTTCCAGCTCTACATGCACGCGGAGCGGGCGGTGAGCGCCGGCTTCGTCGAGCGCGCCGTCGATGCCGGCTACTCCGCGATCCTGCTGACCGTCGACCTCCCCAAGACCGGGCGACGCGAGCGGGACATCCGCAACGCCTTCAGCCTGCCGCAGGGGCTTCGCTACGCCAATCTCGACGACCGGCGTCGAGCGGACCCCGACGAAGGCCCGGATCCGTTCGCGCAGAACGTGAATGCCAACACCCATCCCGGCCTTGGCTGGGCCGACCTCGAATGGCTCGTCGCCAGGACCTCGCTTCCGGTGATGGTCAAGGGCATCGTTCGCTCCGACGATGCCCGCCACGCGGTCGAGGCGGGCGCGCGCGGGCTGATCGTGAGCAACCACGGCGGACGTCAGCTCGACTACGCGATTGCCAGCCTCGACGCGCTACCCGAGGTGGTCGACGCGGTCGGCCGCGACATTCCGGTGCTCATGGATGGCGGCATTCGGCGTGGCACCGACGTCCTCAAGGCCCTCTCCTTGGGGGCAAAAGGCGTGCTGATCGGGCGGCCTTTTCTCTATGCGCTGGCGGTCGGCGGCGCGGATGCCGTGAGTCGCATGCTGGCGATGCTGCGTGAGGAGATGGAGGTCTCGATGACCCTGCTCGGGGTTCGGCGACTCAGCGAGCTGAGTAACGACCTGGTAACGCGGGTCTAAGCGCCGCCCGCCGACTTCTCACTGGCGATCGTGTCGAGGAGGGGCTTGACCGTCTTTGCCTGCCATGCGGCGGCGCCATTCTGGGCGTCCGAGAAGCTGCTGGCAAGCTGGCCCCAGGCTGCCGCCAGGCTCCGGCTCGCCTGCTGGGCCTGTTGGGTTTGGCCGCCCGCCGAGGCCAGGCTGAGCTGCTGCACGCTGGTCGCGACCGCGAGCATGGCGTCGACCCACTTGCTCCAGAGCGGGTCGAGCAGCGCCTCCGGGTCGCTGACCGGCGGCTGCTGCGCCCTCAGGTCGGTGGTCAGGGCGGATGCCGTCCGGGCCGCGTCCGTCCACGCCCGAGCGTTCACACTCGTGGTGAGGCCGCCGCTAATGGTCCGGGCGTCCTGGTTGAGGTTCTGCGCCAGGGTCAGTTGAAGGGTGGCGGCGTGGGTCAGCTTGATGGTGGCTTGCAGCGCCTTGTCCAGGTGCTGCAGGCTGGGCCGATCCGCCGCGATGAACGTCGGCGAGTGGAACTGGAATGGGAGACCGTCCGCCTGGGACATGTACGTTTCGGCGGCCTGAACGTGGCTCAGTGCATCATCCGCGGACTTTTCGGTGGCCTGCGCGAGAGCCAGGTCTTTGGTGAGCTGGTCAGCCGAGAGGCTGATGCCGCCTTTGGCCGACATGTCTGTCCAGAGGCTGCTGACCGCGGTACTCACGTCAGTCGTGCCTTTTCGCGCCAGCGCGAGCTCGCCGGCTTCTGATACCGCCAGCTGCGCCACCCGCTGGGGCAGCACCACCATAAGAAAGGCGCCGACGGCGCCGCCCGCCAGCACGAGCACCAGGATGGCGAAGATCCACGTAGCCCATGAGACTCGGCGGGCCGGCCTGAACACGAGACGCGGGGGAGCCGGTCTGGGAAGGGCCACGAAGACGTAACGCTGGGCGCAAGCCTCGTCTTGCCACCTGCGGCAAGCGCCGCCTCACCGATCTGTGACGGTCCTGAAACCCTTTTGGAACCCTGTGCTAGAGTGAATTTCCCCCAAGGAAATGGCCTACATCATTACCGAGACCTGCGTCGACCTGAAGGACAAGTCCTGCGTCGACGTCTGCCCGGTCGACTGCATCATCGACGGCGGGGCCGAGGACCGGATGCTCTACATCAACCCAGATGAGTGCATCGACTGCGGCGCGTGCGTGGATCCCTGTCCGGTGGCGGCGATCTACCCGGAGGACGAGGTCCCACCGGAGCAAAAGAAGTTCATCGCCTGGAATTTTGACTATTTCAAGAGCGATGCCGACAAGGGTCGCGTTCGCGCCGAGATCAACGCCGCCTACCCGGAGAAGCGAAAGACCGAGGCCTGAGCCTCAGACCGGCTCGAGAGGGGGCTGGGGCTCCCCGCTCAGCGTGGTGGCGGCACGGACCAGCCGGACCGGGAGTTGGATCACGCGGCGGGGCGGGCCCAGCCAGCGCCGCAGCACGGCAAGGAGTTGCGGTGGTGGAAGCGGAGCACCCGCGCCCTCTGTCTCGAACAGGATGTCGGCGATGGCCTCAGCCGGACCCGCCGGCTTTTGCGCGCGGCTCAGCTCCAGCCATCGCGCGGTGATCCACAAGTAAAGGTCCGCTTCCGTCCTCCCGGGGAAATGTGCCAGGATGTCGTACTCGCGGATCAGGTCGGCGATCGGCTTGTAGACGTTGTCGTACCAGCTGGCACTGGCCTCGCCGATAGCAACCTCGCGGTACTGCTGAAGACCCAAAAAATAGCGGTGACCGAGAATGTCCTCGAAGATCCGGTCATAGCGCCCCAGCCGGCTGACGGCGATCGACGCCTCGGGGCGCACGCGGTCGAGCTGGCTGCGCTCCAGGAAGTCGACATACTCCTTGGCCTGGAGCAGGGCCGCCGCATCCATGTCACCACTCAGTGGTGCGCGGGTTCGAACCTGGATCACCCGAGCCGGGATCGTCTTCCATCCCAGGTGGCGGGCAACCGAGACACGATGATGCCCGTCCTTCACGAAGTAGACGTCACCGAGCTGATACACCTCGATGGGCGGCACTGCTTCGCCCCTTCGCATGGCAGCGTCGAGCTGTTCCCAGCGCTTTCGCATCTGGGGCCTCACCGGAAGAAAGGAGGCGTCGAAGTCGTTCGGGCGCCCTACCGAGCCGCGAATGTCATCGATCGGGATGTCCTTCAGCCCGCGGTACGACTGCCCTTCGAGCCGGGCGGCACGGCGCACCTCGTCGAAGGAGAGCAGGGGCCTGGGATCACCGCGGATCACTATGCCGGCGTCACGCAGGAAGGCCTGGATGCGGGCCGTCTCGAAATCGGCCCGGGCCCTCATTTGTTTCATCGCGGAGCGAGCTCGATCAGCCGGTGGCCGACGACGTTGATCACGCGCGTCTCGCCCAGCACGGCCTCACGCGGTATCTCGCGACCGTAGGGATGGATGTGCCCGTGGAGGAGGAGGCGTGGGCGCATCCACTCGACCGCTCGGCGCACCGCCTTGAGCCCGCGGTGGGGTGCATCGGTGGCGTCGTTGACCCCAGCAGGCGGGCCATGGGTGATCAGGATATCGAGGCACCGCGGCCCGAGCCGGACGCGGAGCGCCAGCACCTTGGCCATCATCTGCCCCTCGGTGTACTGGTGAGGACCGTCGCTGTAGCGGATCGAGCCCTCGAGCCCGGCGATCAGCAGCCCCTGCTCCCTTACGATTCGCCCGTCGATCTCGGCGGCAAGCGGGTAGTCACCCTGGCGTCCTGGCAGGTCGTGATTGCCGCGCACGAAGAGTAAGGGCGCCGCGTAGACCGTGGACAACACGTCGAGGTAGTCGGCCGGCAGGTCCCCACAGCCGATCACGAGGTCGATGTGACCCTGCGCCGCGACCGTCCGCTCGTCGACCAGCTGCGGCTCGACCTCATCGCTGACGGCGAGAAGACGAAGGTCCACCGGCAGCCCGGGGCCGCGCGCCGCTACGCCAGCTCGGCGAAGAGGGGATCGACGTCCCGCTGGTAGAGCGGGAGGTCGACGAGCGGGTGATCTTTGAGTGCCGGGACCTTCATGGCCAGCTGCTCATCGTAGGTCGGCAGCTGAATGGAGTAGAAGACGCCCGTCGCCAGGCTGTCACCGGTCTCGTAGGAGGCTCGCAGCGCGAGGCCCTTTTTCTCCACGATCTCGTCGATGCTCGCTGGGTCCTTCACAATCGGATCCCATTTTGCGTCGGCGTCCAGCTTCCGAATGCGGGTTCGACCGATATCCTCGCCGGCGTACCACTCCTTGGTGCGCAGGTCGTTGTAGACCGGGCAGGTCTGGAAGACGTCCAGGAACGAGGTCCCTTTGTGGCTGATTGCCTGCACCACCAACGAGACCAGGTTCTTGACATCGAGGGCGTAGCCGCGTCCGATCCAGGTGTATCCAGCACCGAGCGCGAGGGCGATCGGGTTTACCCCTTCCTGGATCGAAGCTTCCGGCATCGATTTCGTCTTCGACCCTTTCGCGAGCGTGGGCGAGGCCTGGCCTTTTGTCAGCCCGTAGACGCCGTTGTTGAACACGATGTAGGTCATGTCGACGTTGCGACGGCCGCTATTGACGAAGTAGCCGGCGCCGATGCCATAGCCATCCCCATCGCCGCCCACGGCGACCACCGTCAGCTGGTTGTTGGCCAGCTTGGCGCCGGTCGCGACCGGCAGCGCCCGCCCGTGGAGCGTATGCAGGCCGTAGGTATCGATGTAATGCGGTGTCTTGCCGGAGCAGCCGATCCCGGAGATCATCGCGACCTTATAGGGCGGGATCTGGAGCTGGAAGAGTGCCTGCTGGATCGAGCTCAGGATGCCGAAGTCGCCACAACCAGGACACCAGTCGACATGGACCTCGGTCTTGTATTCCTGCAGCGCAAACTTCTTGGGAGCGGCGGCCGCGGCCTCAGGCATGGGACACCATGACCTCCTTCTTTTGCTCCGACAGGGCCGACCGCACGCCCTCGACGATCTCGTTGCGCGAAAAGGGCCGGCCGTCGTACTTCAGTACGTGGTGGTCGAGCGCGATACCGGTCTGCTCGGAAATCAGGGCACCGAGCTGCGCCGAATAGTTGTTTTCGATCAGCACCGTTAGCCTGGCGTTGCGAAGGATCGCCGCCACGGCATCCGCCGGGAAGGGCCGCATCAGGCGGATCTGCAGGAAGTTCACCGAGCGGCCGTCGTTCTCGAGCTCGCTCATGGCGTCGACGATGGCACCCTTGGTCGCTCCCCACGCCACCAGTGTCATGTCGGCCTGCCGCGGACCGTGCAGGGTGAACTTTGACGAGGCCGGAATCTCGCGGGCGGCCGTTTCGAGCTTGGCCATCCGTTTGCGCATCATGGCGATGCGGTTTTCGATGCCTTCGGTGATATGGCCCTCGGGGTCGTGCTCGTCGCTGGTGGTCGAGAAGATCCCGCCGGGCATTCCTGGTATGGTGCGCGGACTGATGCCGTCCGCGGTGATGGCGTGGCGGCGGTAGCCATCACCGTCAGCGTCCACCGGTTGATGGATCAGTCCGCGATCGATCTTCAGCTTGCTCATGTCGATGCCATCGTTGCTGAACATTGATGAGGCCAGGAACTTCTCGAGCAGCACGACCACCGGCATTTGATAGCGATCGGCCCAGTTAAAGCTCTCGAAGCTGTCAGTGAAGGATTCGTCGATATCGCCCGGCGCCACGACGATGTGCGGGAAGTCGCCGTGCGCGGGATGCAGCGCGAATTGCAGGTCAGCCTGCTCGGTGCGGGTGGGGAGGCCGGTGCTCGGCCCGCCACGCTGCCAGAGGAAGACGACCGGGCCGGGAGCCTCCGTGATGGCCGCGAAGCCGAACCCTTCCGACATCAAGGCGAAGCCCGGGCCAGCGGTGGACGTTGCGGCCCGCACGCCCATGTGCGCCGCGCCGATCGCCATGTTGATGCTGGCGATCTCGTCCTCGCACTGGACGACCGTGCACTGATACTGGGGACCCTTCTGCTCCAAATAGACACTCTCGTCGGTCGCGGGGCTGATCGGGTAGTAGGTCTGCATGCCGAGGCCCGCCTTGAGCTTGGCGATGCCCACCGCCTGGAAGCCTTTGATCAACATCCGGTCTTTTCGGCTTTCGACCGGGACCGGCAACAGCCGGCGCTCGGGCTTGGTCTTGAACTGGCTGCGCGCGTAGGCGGCCGCAGCCCGGACCGCCGCCACGTTCATCTCGGCCGCTTCCGCCTTCCGGCCTTTGAACTCGTTGCGAATCGCATCGAAGAGCAGTTCCTCGTCGTAACCGGAGATGCCGATCGACGCACCCAGGGCCACCGTGTTGCGCATGACGATGTACTTGCGCGACTGACCGCCCTTCCCCACCTCTTTCAGGGCCTCTTCCAGGACCTCGAAAAAGGGGATCGGATAGAGGTTGATGTCGTCGCGACCGAACCGGCCCGGGTCGATCTTCAGGTCAGCGTCGTAGATGACGCCGCCGCCGCGCGCCACCTGGTGGACGTGACCCGTGTGGCTGGGATAGTGCTTGCGCTCGGGGGCGTCGCCGAAGAGGGACTCCTGGTCCAGCGCCACCAGCATGTGGATCTCGTCGATGTGGGAATGGACCGGTACCGGCGCGGCCGTGACCCGGTAGTAGCTGTGCTTACCCATGATGTTCGAGTGGAACTCGATGTTGGCGAAGACGTGGAGGCCGCCGTGGCTGAGCGCCTTGGCATAGATCTCCGCTGAGGCGTTGATGCCCCCACCCTGGGGGCCGCCGAGGACCCAGGAAAACTCCCGGCGGCTGAGTTCAGTTGGCACGACCAGCGTTGATTGTAGTGCGTGGTGCCTTAAGTCGGTGGCCGCCAAACCCCTGGGATGGGCTGCCCGCAAATGAGGCAGCTTCCCCGGCCGGTGAGCCTGTCTTCCAGGATGCGGTAGCCGGACCGGCGAATCAGGGTGGTCTGGCAGCGGGGGCAGCGGGTGTCTTCGTAGCGGCCCACCCGGCCCGGCAGGTTGCCGGCGTAGATGTACTGCAGTCCGGCCGCCTCGCCGATGCGGGCGGCACGAAGCAGGGTCTCGGCCGTGGTGTTGTCGGGGTCGCGCATCTTGTAGTCCTTGTGGAAGGCGGTGACGTGCCAAGGGATGCTGGGCGACAAGCCGCTGAGGAACCGCGCGATATCGCCCAGCTCTTCGTCGCCGTCGTTGAAGCCCGGGATAATCAGCGTCACGATCTCCAGCCAGAAGCCCATCTCGTGCACCATCTGGATGCCGTTGACGATGTTCTCCAGCTTGCCGCCCAGCGACCGGTAGTTCTTGTCGCGGAATGACTTGAGGTCGATCTTGTAGAGGTCTGTCCACGGCCGGATGTACTCGAGCACCTCCCTGGTCGCGTTGCCGTTCGAGATGTAGGCCGTCATGAAACCGCGCGGCCGCGCCTCCTTGAAGACCTCGACGGCCCACTCCGAGGTGATCAGCGGCTCGTTGTAAGAGGTGGCGACCACCCTGGCGCCATGCCGTTGCGCAATGTCGACCAACTGACCCGGCGTGACATCCATTGGATCGGCAAGCGCCCCGGGATCGCGCAGGGCCTGCGACGTGACCCAGTTCTGGCAGTACCCGCAGTGCAGGTCACATCCGAGCATCCCGAAGGTGAGGGCGTCCGTCCCCGGAAAGGCGTGGAAGAACGGCTTCTTCTCGATCGGGTCACACTGGAGAGCGCCGACGTACCCGCGCGGCACCATCAGCGTTCCGGCGCGGTTGTAGCGGACCTTGCAGATGCCCCGCAGGCCATCCTTGATCAGGCAGCGGTGCGCGCAGGCGTAGCAGCGGACGTGGTCCTCGGGCAGCTTCTCGTAGAGCGTGCCCAGTGCGCCCTCCTCTACCCGCCGGTCGAGCTCCAGCGAGAACGGCGTGGCCTCCCTGGCCGGCATGGTCTGAATATAGTCGCCATCCGACTGAGTCCAGTCTCAGGACTCCGGCATCGTTGACAACGGCCCGAATCGGCGGGATACTCGCCACGCATAGTGGTTCGCGCCACCCGAACCTCGCGCGTCACCGGGTGGCAAACAGGTGGGGGCCGTGTCAACAGAGCGGCGCGCAAGCGGTATAGGGGCGGCCGAGCTCATCCGCCTGATGTTGCCGTCGAGCTCGAGCCGGCTGACGGTTCCGCAGATTCGCTACCTGGGAAAGATCTTTGCCCTCTTCCGCTGGGCTGCGGGCTTTGCCGTGATTGCTCTTGTCGGCCTCCTCCAGCCGCCAAAGAACCCCGCCCTCCTAGCGCTTCTGCTGCTCTGGGTCGCCGCGTATAACGGACCGGCATCGGTCGCGCTTACGCGCCTGAATAACGACGCCATTCCCTGGGTGATGCGGGCGGTCACCCTGATTGATGTCGCGTCCTACTTCGCGCTGCTGCTCGTCTTTTCGGGAGCTCCGCCGGCGGCTCTGTATGCCTTTTACGCGACGATCCTGATCGAAGCGGTGGCGGTGGACGGAGCCCTGGGCGCGATCTATTCAACCGCGCTTTTTGTCGCGGGTTTCCTTGGCCTTCAGGGAGTGGCGGCCGCTTTCTTCAACAAGCCGTTCTCGGCGGTTGACGTCCTGCTGTGGAGTCTCGCGATGGCCACCGTGGCCAACTCCATGACCCTTGTCAACCAGGTCCTACTGCAGACGGGCGACACACGCGTACTTCCGGGACATGCCGACCAGGTGCTTCGAGGCGAGGTGGATCGGCCTGACACCTTCGAGCGACGAAAGGTTTCCGTCTTGTTCGGCGACCTCGTCGGATTCACCGATCTTGCTGATCGGCTCGAACCCGAGGACCTGTCGCCCGCACTCAATCAGTGCCTCACTGAGATGGCCGCTGTCGCTGGTGTTCACGGCGGCGCGGTCAACAGCTTTCTCGGGGACGGCATCCTCGTTATCTTCGGAGCCCCGAAGCCACTTCCGGAACGGGCGCACGCTCGAGCTGCGGTCGACTGCGCCCTGGCGATGCAAGAAGCGATCATCGCCCTCGCCCCATCGTGGCGCGCGCGCGGGATCTCGGTCGAACCACGTCTACGCATCGGCGTAAACACCGGCTACTGCACACTCGGCGTTTTTGGGAGCCAGGGGCTGCGCATCTACACAGCCCTAGGATCCCCAGTAAACGTTGCGTCACGCTTGCAGGTGGAAGCCCCGCCCGGCGGAATCCTGTCGGGGGCAACCACCTATGCGCTGGTCCAGGACCACGTTGAGGCTGTCCCGCGAGGCCTCGTCAAGCTCCGAGGACTGGCGCGGCCCGTCGAGGCGTTTGAAATTCGCGGCCGGAAAGCGGGCGCCGCGATAGCGGGCTAAAGCGAACGCGCAGGGAGTCGAGGCGAAGCGCGTCCAGCAAGTCCGAGAACCCATACCAGCGAAAGAGGATCTCGCCCATCGAAAGCAAATTACCCATGATCCGGTCCTCCAACTAACTCTGACGGAGCCCAGCTTGAGGCGCGCCGCGGATTTCCGCTATGCCGCACGTCACAAGTGGCGGGTTTAGGCCGCGTTGTGGACGACGTGGAGCCGCTTCGGGCGGACGAAGCCGCTGTCGGGGTGCGGATCGAAAAAGCTGAGGGGCACGGCGTTGCCGGTCGACTCGAGCGTTTCCATCATCTTCGGGATGGCCCCGGTGGCGGTCAGCATCCCAGTGACCTTCCCGTTCTCGTATCCGGATTGTTTGTAGACGAAGATGTCCTGGAGGGAGATCTGGTCTCCCTCGATCCCCGTCACCTCCGAAATGTAGGTGATCTTGCGCGAGCCGTCCCGCAATCGGTTCTGCTGAATGATGATGTTGATTGCCGAGGCGATCTGTTCCCGGATGGCGCGGGAGGGGAGTTCCATGCCAGCCATCAATACCAGCGTCTCGAGTCGAGAGATCGTGTCTCGAGGCGTGTTCGAGTGGACTGTAGTCAACGAGCCATCATGGCCGGTGTTCATGGCCTGGAGCATGTCCAGCGCCTCGCCGCTACGAACCTCGCCGACGACGATCCGGTCGGGCCGCATTCGGAGGGTGTTGATGACGAGGTCGCGGATGCTGACCCCACCTTTACCTTCCACGTTGGTCGGCCGCGACTCGAGGTTGATGACGTGAATCTGGCGCAGCTGCAACTCCGCGGCATCCTCGACGGTGATGATGCGTTCGTCGCTTGGGATGAAGCCGGAGAGCACGTTGAGCGTAGTGGTCTTTCCTGAGGAGCCACCGCCGGCCACGATGATGTTCATGCGGGCATTGACGCAAGCCTTGAGGAAGGTCGCCATCTCCTGCGTCAACGTGTTGTTCCGGATCAAATCCTCGATCTGGAGTGGGTCCTTTCGCATCTTGCGGATGGTCATCGACGCGCCCTTCACGGCCAGCGGGGGGATGATGACGTTGACGCGGGAACCGTCGGGAAGGCGAGCATCAACCATCGGCGAGCTTTCGTCGACGCGGCGGCCGACGCCGGTGACGATGCGCGAGATGATCTGCATCAGGTGGGCGTCGCTGTCGAACTTGATGGCCGCGCGCTGCATCTTGTTGCCGCGCTCGATATAGACCTTGAAGGGGCCGTTGACCATGATGTCGGAGATCGTCTCGTCGGCGAGCAAGATGTCGAGCGGACCGAAGCCGAGGATATCGGCCAGTAGCGCTCCCAACAGCTGCGCACGAGTCTGAGTGGTGAGGGTGACCCGGCGGGCGCTCAGGTAGGCGTCGAGGACCTCGGTTGCCCGCTGGCTGATCGCTTCTTTGTCGAGCTCATTGGCGCGCTCGCCCAGCTCGCCGATGATCCGGTCGTGGACGGCGGCCTTGATCCGGTGAAGCCGCTCGGCCTCGGGCAGGTCGTTGAGGTTGGCGTTGGCGGGCATCGCCACCGCCGCCTCGATCGAGCCGGTGGCGGGCTTGGCCGCCGCGACCCGCTGGGCCAGGGTGGGGGCCGGAGCAGGCGTGGGTGTGGCAACGGGACGTGGGGTCGGGGCGACCGGTCGCGGCTGAGCCGGGGGCACCGGCTGGGCCGGGCGCGCGACCGGAGGAGCGGGACGGGCCGGGGGCGCGACCGGTGCGCTCCTCGGAGCGGGCGGGGGCTGGGGAGGCGCGGCGGGGGGCTGGACGGCCCTGGCGGGTGGTTTCGGGGGTGTGGGGGATCCGGGCTCGCCCTGGGACTTTTGAATACGTTCGAGCAGCGACAAGCGGTCCTTACCCCCAGTTCGTTCGAATTCGGCGAACTGCGCCCGATGCTACGGAGCGTGCCTTACGAACCAGACTGCGCGGGGGTAACAGGGCCATGGCACCGCTGCCACAGCTACTGACAGTGACGGTGACTTCGAATACGCAGGAAATACGAGCCGGATTGCGATTTGCAGGAAGGCAACATCTTAATTTAGGAGGTCAGACATGTCGCTATCCAAAATCCTGCTGATCGCCGCCCTGATCTGCTTCATCCTCGATGCGATCGCGGGCCGGATGAAGTTCAAGGCACCGTTCGGCTTGCTGCCGGGCGGCCTCGCCTTCTGGGTCGCGTCGCTGCTTTTCTGAGTTAGAGGAAGCCGAGCTCCATCTTGGCGTCGTCGCTCATCATGTCGGCGCTCCAGGGCGGTGAGTAGACGAGTTCGACCGTACACGCGTTGACACCCGGGACTTCTTCGACCTTCGTTTTGACCTCGTCGAAGAGGTCCTGGGCCCAGGGGCAGCCGATCGCGGTCAGCGTCATCTTGATCAGCACGTTCCCCTCATCGATGCCCACGTCGTAGACCAGCCCCAGCGACATGATGTCGAGCCCGATCTCAGGATCGCGACAAGTGGCGAGTTGGGCGTCGATCTGCTGGCGAAGATCGCCCGACGCCGGCGCCTGGGTCGTTTCCATGGTGTCCGCCATAGCTCTGATCTTAGTCCTCGACCTCGACGTAGACATCCCCGTTCTGGATCGTTACCGGGTAGGTCTTCGCCGGGATGACCGCTGGGAGGCCCGTGACCTGGCCGGTACGGACGTCGAAGCGCGAGCCGTGTCGCGGGCATTCGACCGACATCTCCCAGAGCTCCCCCTCACAGAGCGAATACTCCTCGTGGGTGCAGGTGTCCCCGATCGCATAGAAGTTGTCGTCTTCGGCGTGGATGAGGCAGATCGGTTCGCCCTCGACCTCGACGCGCATCATCGACTCCTTCGGCAGCTCGCCGGTGGAGGCGACCCGCTGCCGGGCCACGCTATTCGATCCGAGCGGCCAGTTCCTGCTCGACCGCCTCGCGAACCTGGGCGACCGGAAGTCGATCGAGGACCTCGCCGAGGAACCCCTGCACCAGCATCCGCTCGGCGATGGGGTGCGGGATGCCCCGACTCTCGAGATAGAAGAGGTGCTCCGGGTCGACCGGCCCCACGGTCGCGCCATGGCTGCAGCGCAGGATGTCGTTGTTCAGGATCTCGAGAATGGGCTCCGAGGTCGCCTTCGCCTTCTCGGAGAGCAGCAGGTTGCGGTTGGCCTGGTTGGAGGAGCTGCCCCGCGCCTCCGGCTCGACGCGAACCACCCCGACATACGTACTCCTCGCCCGATCGCGCAGCGCCCCCTTGAACAGCAGGTCCGAGGTGGTGTGCGGTCCGACGTGATCCTGCAGCGTCCGAAAATCAAACACCTGGTCACCGGTGCCAAAGAAGAGGCCCTTCATATCGGCGCTCGAGCCGGGCCCTTCCAGAATGGCCTCGACCCGCATCCGCGCCATCTGACCGCCGAGCGCGACGTCCACCACTTTCAAATGGGAGTCGCGGCCGAGCTGGAAGCGTTGATTGGCGAACTGCCAGGTCTTGACGCTCCAGTGCTGCAACGCGACATACCCGACATCCGCGCCCTCCTCGAGGAAGATCTCGACGGACCCGCTGGCGAGCGCCGTTTCCTGGCGATCCGCGCTCAGGAACTCGTCGACGTACTGAAAGCGCGAGCCTTTTCCGGCGACGACCAGCGAGTGGGGCAAGACGGCTGCGCCTGAGCCCGCCGACCAGAACTGGCTGACGAGCGGGTCGTCGATCGTCACGCCGTCGGGGACGTAGAGGAAGCTCCCGCCGCTGAACAGCGCGGCATGCAGTGCGGAGAACTTGTCCCGCTCGGGCTTGACCCCGGTGAAGAGGTAGCGCTGCACCAGCTCGGGATGGACGCGTGCGGCCTCGGCGAGCGGCATAAGGATCACACCCTGTCGAGCGAGCTCCGGCGAGAGCGACACGACCGCCGGCGAGGTTCCCCGCTGCCGAAGCGTCGCTCCAACGTTCTCGATCGCGCTAGCCGGCGCCGTCCCGTTGGGCTGCTGGAAGGGCGCGTAGGCGTCCAGGTCGAGACCTTTCAGATCGACCTGCCGCCAATCCTCCTGGCGCTTGGTGTCGGGCACCGCCAGCCCCTCGTAGATCCCGAAGGAATGCAGCCGGCGGGCGCGCAGCCAGTCTGGTTCACGGTGAAGAGCGCTGAGCTCTTCAACCGCAATCTTCGAAAAGGCCACTAACCGACCGAGCCGATCATCTCGAGCTGGATCAGGCGATTCAGCTCGACGGCATACTCGATGGGGAGTTCCTTGGTGAACGGCTCGATGAAGCCGTTGACGATCATCGTCTCCGCCTCGGCCTTGGTGATCCCGCGGCTCTGCAGGTAGAAGAGCTGCTCGTCGGAGACTTTGCTGACGGTCGCCTCGTGGCCGATCCGGACCTGGGGCTCGTCGACCTCGGTCGTCGGATAGGTATCCGACCGCGACTCGTCGTCGAGCAGCAGCGCGTCGCAGCGAACGAAGGACTTCGAATTCTTGGCGCCGGGGTAGACCTTCACGAGCCCGCGGTAGGACGTCCGGCCGCCGTTCTTCGAGATCGACTTCGAGACGATGTTCGAGCTCGTGTTGGGCGCCACGTGGACGGCCTTGCCACCGGCATCCTGGTGCTGGCCCTTGCCGGCGAAGGCGACGCTGAGCACATCGCCCTTCGCGCCCGGCTCCATCAGGTAGATGGAGGGGTACTTCATCGTGATCTGCGAGCCCAGGTTGCCGTCGACCCATTCCATGGTCGCGTCGCCGTAGGCGACCGCGCGCTTGGTGACCAGGTTGTAGACGTTGGTCGACCAGTTCTGGACGGTGGTGTAGCGGCAGCGGGCACCCCGCTTGACGATGATCTCGACCACGGCGGAGTGCAGCGAGTCGGTGGTGTAGATGGGCGCCGTGCATCCTTCGATGTAGTGGACGAAGCTGTCCTCGTCGCAGATGATCAGGGTCCGCTCGAACTGGCCCATGTTTTCGGCGTTGATCCTGAAGTAGGCCTGCAGCGGGATTTCGACCTTGACGCCCTTGGGCACGTAGATGAACGATCCGCCGGACCAGACGGCGCTGTTCAGCGCCGCCATCTTGTTGTCACCAGGCGGGATGATCGTCCCGAAGTACTGCTTGAAGAGGTCGGGATAGTCGCGCAGCGCGCTGTCAGTGTCGGTGAAGATGACGCCCTTCGCCTCGAGCTCCTTGTGGAGCGAGTGATAGACGACTTCCGACTCGTACTGCGCCGCCACGCCGGCGAGAAACTTGCGCTCCGCCTGGGGTACCCCGAGGCGGTCGAAGGTGTTCTTGATGTCGGCCGGCACGTCCTCCCAGGTCTTGCCCTGCTTCTCGGTCGACTTCAGGTAGTAGTAGATGTTCTGGAAGTCGATCATCGATAGGTCGGCGCCCCAGGTGGGCATTTCCTTCTTGTCCCAGATCTTGAGCGCACGCAGCCGGAAGGTCGTCATCCACTCGGGTTCGTTCTTCATCCAGGAGATCTCTTTAACCACCTCGGGGCTCAGGCCCCGCTTGGCCTTGAAGACGAACTTCTCCGGGTCGAAGAAGCCGTACTTTTCCTTGTAGTTGTCACCGACATCGATCCGCGGGATGACGGTTGCCATTACTTTGCCTCCAGGGTCGCAGGCGCCTTTGCCGGCTCCTTGACCCACTCCGAATAGCCTTTAGCCTCCAACCAGTCGGCCAGCTCCGGGCCACCGGAGCGGACGAATTCACCATTCACGAGCACGTGGACGTAGTCCGGCTTGATGAACTTGAGAACGCGAGTGTAGTGGGTGATGATCAGCACGCCCAGCTCGGGACCGCGCATGCGGTTGACGGCGTCGCTCACGAACTTGATGGAGTCGATGTCGAGTCCGGAGTCGGTCTCATCGAGGATCGCGATCTCCGGCTTCAGCACCGCCATCTGCAGGATCTCGGCGCGCTTCTTCTCGCCGCCTGAGAATCCCTCATTAACGTAGCGAGAGAGGAAGGAGTCGTCCATGCGCAGCACAGACATCTCGTCCTTGAGCAGCGCGCGAAACTCCTTGACGTTGATCGCCTTGGATTTGTCCTTGCCGTCGTAACCGCGCTTCGCATTGATCGCCGTCCGCAGGAAGTTCGTCATCGTGATCCCGGGGACGACCACCGGGTACTGCAGGGCGAGGAACATGCCGAGCTTTGCCCGTTCCTCGGGCTGCAGCGTCAGGATGTTCTTGCCTTTGAACAGCACCTCGCCGCTGATGACTTTGTAGTTCGGGTGCCCCATCAGGGTGTGCGATAGCGTGCTCTTGCCCGAGCCGTTCGGGCCCATCACGGCGTGCACCTCGCCCTTGTTGACCGAGAGCGACACGCCTTTGAGGATCTCGCGACCCTCGACGCTGACCCGAAGGTCCTTGATCTCGAAATCAGCCATCCCAATTGTCAGTCTACCCGTGGATTCCGTATTCAAAGCCAATTCAGTCCTCCTCCTCGTGCGAATCGCCGTTGAGCGCAACCCGGAGCGTGTTGACGGAGAGCGTGGCGCACTTCATGCGGGCCGGGCTGATCGGGATGCCCAGCTCGTCGAGGAGATCCCTCGTGGGGAAGGCCTTGAGCTCCTGCACGGGCTTGCCGACGATCATGTCGGTCAGCATCGACGCAGACGCCTGGCTGATCGCGCAACCCCGGCCGCGAAACCGCACATCCCCCACCCGGCCGTCGTCCAGCTTGAGGTAGAGGGTGATGACGTCGCCGCAGAGCGGGTTGTCGCCCTCCTGGGTGATGTCGGCGTCCTTGATCTCCCCGAAGTGATGCGGGTTCTTGTAATGCTCGAGGATCTGCTCCCGGTAGAGATCGTCCATATCTTTACGCGAACACCTTTTGCGCCTTCTGAATTCCGTCGACCAGCTGGTCGACCTCGTCGGCGCGGTTGTAGATGTAGAAGCTCGCGCGCGTGGTGGCGGGCACTCCAAGCCGGTCCATCAGCGGCTGGGTGCAGTGGTGACCGGCCCGAACCGCGATCCCTTCCCGGTCGACCAGCGTCGCCAGGTCGTGGGGGTGGATGTTGGACAGCGTGAAGGAGACGGCGCCTCCATGCAGCTCGGGATCGCGCGGCCCGTAAAGCGTGATCCCAGGGATATCCTGCAGCCGTTCCATCGCGTAGTCGATGAGGGTTCGCTCGTGGGCACGCACGGCGTCCATCCCGAACCCGCTGAGGTAATCGACAGCCGCCCCCAGGCCGATGCCCTCGGCAACACTCGGGGTGCCAGCCTCGAATTTCCACGGCAGGTCGTTCCAGCTGGCCTCTTTGAGGCTGACCCGCTTGATCATGTCCCCACCGCCGAGGAAGGGGGGCATGGCCTCGAGCAGCGCCCGGCGGGCCCAGAGGACGCCGATCCCGGTTGGCCCGCACATCTTGTGGCTGCTGAAGGCATAGAAGTCCACGCCCAGGTCCCGGACATCGACCGGCATGTGCGGCACCGCCTGGGCGCCGTCGATCAGGACCAGCGCGCCGGCCCGGTGGGCCGCCTCGACGATCGCCTTGATCGGATTGATCGTCCCCAGCGTGTTGGACTGGTGCGTGATCGCCAGCAGCCTGATTCCCTCGAGCTTGCGCTCCAGGTCCTCGAGCTGCAGCAACCCCTGATCGTCGATGCACAGGAACTCGAGCGTGGCCCCAACCTCCTTGGCGAGGAGCTGCCAGGGGACGAGGTTGCTGTGGTGCTCCATCTCGGTAAGCAGGATGCGGTCGGCGGCGCGAACATTCGCACGGCCCCAGCTGTAGCGCACGAGGTTGATCGCCTCCGTCGTGTTGCGGGTGAAGATTACTTCCTTTGGCGAGGCGGCGTTGATGAAGGTCGCCACCCGTTGCCGCGCCGACTCGTAGGCCGCGGTCGCCTCCTCACTGATGGTGTAGACGCCCCGATGCGGATTGGCGTTGTAGCGACGGTAGTAGTCATCCATTGCGTCGATTACTGCGGCCGGTTTCTGCGAGGTGGCCGCGCTGTCCAGGTAGACCAGGGGCTTGCCGTGGATTCGGCGGGCCAGAATGGGAAAGTCCTCGCGAACCTTCTCGACGTTGAGCGCCCGGGCCTCGATCATGCCGGCTGGGCCTCCTTCATCAGGTCGGCCACGGTAACGGACTCCAGGGTCGAGGTGATCGTTCCCTGCAGCCGCTCCCAGAAGGCATGCGCCGAGCAGGGCGTATCGGCATGCGTACACTCGCCTGGCCCACCACCTTCCGACAGGCAGCTCACCGGGGCGAGCGATCCCTCGAGATGGCGAACGATATCCGCCATCGAGATGGTGGCGGGACGGCGGGAAAGCGCATAGCCACCCTTGACGCCCATCCGGCTGGTCACGAGTCCGGCGCGGCGAAGCTGGCCGGCGATCTGCTCCAGGTAGGAGGGCGGGAGGCCCTCCAGCTCGGCGAGCTCCGCCAGCGAGATGGGCCCGTGGCCGTAGCCGCGCCCCAGGCGCACCATCACGCGGATTCCGTATTCAGACCGAGTGGAGAATCTCATGGATCTCCGACTGGAGTAGTCGGACATCTCGAAGTATAGACGAGCGGGGCTTGCGCCGGCGAACGTTCCCGTAACGTATCGGCGTGACCCCGCCGCTGGACAAGGCGTCCTTTCGCCACGCGATGGGCCACTTCGCCAGCGGCGTCACGGTCATGACCACCACCGCCGCCGGCCGGATGCACGGCATGACGGTCAGCGCCTTCGCCTCACAGTCGCTGGACCCGCTGCTCATCCTGGTGTCCGTCGAGCGGTCGACCGTCATGCATCAGCTCGTCGCGCAGAGCGGCGCCTTCGCCATCAACATCCTGGACGAGCACGGCGAGGGCACCGCCCGCTTCTTCGCGGACAACGCCCGGCTCGACGGCCCGGAGTTCAGGGAAGGCACCTATCAGATGGGCGAAACCGGTTCACCCATCTTGGACGAGGCGACCGGCTACCTCGAGGCAACCGTGGACCGAACGCTCGACGCAGGCGATCACACGATCATCGTCGGTCGCGTGGTTGCCTTGAAGATCGTGCGCGACACGGCGCCGCTGATCTACTACCGAAGCGGCTACCGCGGGCTCGCCTAATCTTCCAGCAGCTCGGTCAGCTTGCCCTGGAACGCCGCCAGGCGCTGGTGGGCGTCGAGCACTTCGTCGTGGGTCAGCGGGTCGCCGTCGATCTCGTCGGCGTCACGCGGTGAGGGGGCGGCTACGCGGGTAACTTCTTCCACAGCATTGACGATCGACCCGGCGAACTCGACGTGGAGGAAGAACGAGTCACGGCAGCGGCCGCAGGTGACTTGCACGATCAGCTTGTTGTTGTGGTTGCCGATCTTGCGGAGTTGCGAGCCCTTATGGTTGCTGCCGCACACCCGGCAGCGATAATTCCGCGCCTGGGACCGCAGGAACTCCAGGATGGGGTCTTCCATCGTCGCTGCGCCCAGTATAAGCGCGGCTAGCCGGGGTCTTCCGGTCGGGCGATGCAGTTCGGGATGCGGGGCGAGACGAGCGCCAGGCGGCGACGAGCACCGCAGCGAGCGCATCCGTCGATGCGTGAGCGAGGAGCGCAGGAGCCAACGCCGCGATCGGCCGCATCCGCGCCCGAAATGCAAGCCTGAGCCGGGAGACCCCGGCTTAGGCGCATCATTGATGGCGGAATCGTGGCGAAACCGTTGATCCTGCTTACCAATGACGACGGCATCTATGCCGCGGGAATCCTGGCGGCATGGCAGGAGCTGCGCAAGATCGGCGACGTCGAGGTGGTCGCGCCGGACGCCGAGCGCAGCGCTGTCGGGCACGCGATCACACTGCTCCTTCCGCTTCGCGCCAAGGAGGTCGTTCGGCGCAACGTGCGCTTCGGCTACGCGGTCAACGGTATGCCGGCCGATTGCGTGAAGATCGCGGTCAAGGCGATCCTACCGCGGCCACCGGACCTGGTGGTCTCCGGCATCAACCTAGGTGCCAACACGGGAACCAACGTCATCTATTCGGGAACGGTCAGCGCCGCGACCGAGGCGCGCATTCTCGGAATCCCGTCGATCGCGGTGTCGCTGGCCACCTTCACTCACCCCGATTTCGCGTACGCGGCCCGCTTCACCCGCAAGCTCGCGCTCGTCGTGATTGCCAAAGGCCTGCCCGACAAGACCCTGTTGAACGTCAATGTGCCGAACATTCCCGAGGCCAAGATCAAGGGCGTCGCGATCACGCGTCAGGGCGACTCACGCGTCGAGGAGCGGTTCGAGAAACGCACCGATCCCCGAAACCAGACCTACTACTGGCTGGACGGCACCTTCAAGCTCCAGGAACTGGAAGAGCACGCCGACGCCAAGATGGTCAACGAGGGGTACGTGTCGATCACGCCGGTGCAATATGACCTGACCGCTTACCCGGCGATCGACCTACTAGAACACTGGAACCTCCAGCCCTAGCGAACCGGATTCCTCAAGACGCCGACCCGCTCGACCTCAGCCTCCATCACGTCGCCCGGCTTGAGGTATTCAGGTGGTTTGCGGCCGTCGCCAACACCTTGCGGAGTCCCGGTCGAGATGCAGTCTCCGGGTTCGAGCGTCATCCCTGCGGACAGATCCGCGATGATCCGCGCCACCGAGAAGATCATGTCGCTGGTGTTGCTGTCTTGCTTGGCGACCCCATTGACCGACAGTTGCAGGCGCAAACGTTGCGGGTCAGGAATCTCGTCGGCGGTGACGATCACCGGACCCATTGGGCAGGTGCCGTCGAGGGACTTGCCCTTGAACCACTGGGATGTCCGGTACTGGAGGTCGCGCGCCGAGACGTCGTTGAAAACGGTGTAGCCAAAGACGTGATCGAGGGCACGCGCCTCAGGGATGTCCAAACCCCCCAGTCCGATGACGACGCCGAGCTCGACCTCCCAGTCCAGCCGTGTGGTCAGCCCCTGCGGGAATGGAATCGGCTCGCCTGGGCCGATGACCGTCGTTGGCGGCTTGGTGAAGTAGATCGGCGCGGTCGGAGCCGGGTTCCCCGACTCGGCGGCGTGGGCCGCATAGTTTTGGCCAAGACAGAAGACATCCTTTATCGGCCGCAGGATCGGCGCGTGGCGCTGGACGCGGTCGGCGAGATAGGCCAGCCCGGCCTCGGCATCCTGCGCCAGGTCGTGGGTGGGGAGCTCGGCCGTAAAGCGCATGCACAGCTCGCGGGCATGCACCCAGGCGTCCGGACCGGCGTCGATCAGGCCCAGCATATCGGCCGGCAGCCGGAGCCCAGTGTGGAGGTGCGAGTAGCGGGCGAGATCGAGCACCGCGCCGCCGCACTCGGCTCCCATCCGCGGCACCCCCGGCTCGACCGAGTACGTACAGAGCCTCACGACGCACCCCCAGCGTAGGCGACCAGCACGGCGTCCAGCTTAATCGAGCGCTAAACGTGACATCCGCCGAGACTTGACACCCCGTGGCCAGACGTTCACTATGAACGCGTTCGGTTTTACAGGGGTTAACCGTTCTTTCGTTTTCCTTGGGAGGGAAATCGCCCAGCGCCCTGGCACGGCAGTCTAATGCTGTCGGCTTATGTCGACGTCCATGGCGCCGCCCCCGCGCGGGCGCCGTACATACCAGTTTTTTCATTATGGGAGGGAGAATTGCGAGCACACAGAACCATCACCTTGGTTGGTGTCCTCTCGCTTGCGGCCGGCGCGCTCTCGGCAACCACGGGCGCGGTACCGGTGGCCGCCCAGGAAAGCCTGGTCGCCCAGGCGGCCCACGGCACGCTCAGGATCCACATGATTCCCACGAGTGATGGCAAGACGAAGGCCTTGCCGACCATCTCGGGGGCGATGGCTCAAGGGATCCGCGACGCATATCTCGAGCAACAGCAGGCAAAGGCTGCGCAGCGCCAGTCATCGCAACCAAGTCAGCAGGAACAGTCGGCCAATCTTGGCATCTCGGCGCAAACCCTTGGCTGCAGCGAGCGCACCTCGAACCGGAACGTCCGCGTCAACCAGGATTGCACCTTCCGCCGGCAAGCCGAAGAGATCATCAAGTACAACCCTGCCGATCCGACCAACCTGATCGCTGGTCAAAACGACAGCCGGATCGGTTACAACCATTGCGGCTTCGACTACTCGCTCAACAGCGGCAAGACCTGGGGCGACGGCTTGCCCCCGTTCTGGCAGAAGGAGAACCATCCCGAACAGCAGGCAGCTGGCCTGGGCGACCCGAATATGCACACCATCCTGGGCGGCCCCGGCAGTGATGCGACGTATGACTTCGCGAGTGACCCGGTCGTCGCGGTGGACTCGCAGGGACGTGCGTTCTTCGGCTGCGTCGTAATCAGCCTGGCGGCTAACGAAGGCGACGGCACCCCGCCCGGGGTTAACGCGACGGGCCTGCTCGTGAGCGCCGCCCCGGCGAACGCCAAGGGGTCCTTCTACAACAACGTACCTGCAGAGACTCGGAAATACGTTGTGGCCGAAGACAACAACGCGGCAATCTTCCATGACAAGCCGTTCATCGCGGCCGACTTCTACAAGAACAGCCCGAACCGGGACAACGTCTACGCGACCTGGACGGTCTTCAAGTCGGATCCCGCGCAGTGCGGCGCGCCACCCGAAGCCAGCCCGTTTGGATGCTCGCCGATTTTCGGCTCAATGTCGACCGACCACGGGCGTACCTGGTCAACTCCGCAGGAGATCAGCGGGGCGGGCGTCGGCTGCGTCGGCTTTACCGGCACGACCTTCATTCCATCACCGTGCAACCAGGACCAGGGATCGGACCCAGTTGTGGTACCGGATGGGACTGGCGCTCTGGTTGTGACCTTCAACAACACAAATACCAGCAGTTTCACGAACCGGCAGTTGGCCGTGCGCTGCCAGCCAAGCGGGAGCTCACCCGCCGGCACCGCGCACCTGAACTGCGGCGCGCCGACGGTGGTCGGTCTCGACTATCAGGCTGGTGAGCCGCTCTGCAACTTTGGACGCGGTCCGGAAGAGTGCATCCCCGGCCCGTTCATTCGTACCAACGACTTCCCGCGTATCGCGGTGAATCGGGACAATGGCCATTTGTTCGTCACGTGGCAGGACTACCGCACGGGCGAGTTCGACATCCACCTCTCGGAGTCGACGGACGGCGGCACAACCTGGACCGAGGCGGGGCCACCCGTGAACCCGGACAGCGGCAAGGACCATTACTTCCCGGCGATCGACACGGCGTCGAGCCCAACCGGCTCGGGCGGCGAGGCGAACGGCGAAGGCAACCATGGCGACGGCGCCGATCGGGTCGGCGTCAGCTACTACCGCACCGACCGAATCCCCAACGAGAACAGCCCGACGGTCTTCGCACCCGGACAGCCGGGGGTCCAGCAGGAGAATTCGGATTACGCGCTGGCCGGGGGCCAGGGCCTCAACACGCCGTACGCGTTTACCGTGGTTTCTCCCAGGTTCCCACCGCCGGATGGGAATCAGGCCGGTTTCAATGGCGACTACAGCGGCCTGACGATCGTTAACACGACGGCGCATCCGATCTGGTCTGACACACGAAACACTTCACCGTACCCGCTGAGCAGTCAGGACTACCAGGGAGTCGTCCATGACGAAGATGTCTTCACAATCGCCGTGCCCGTCCCGGACGGCCACGGTCAACAGACCGGCGACTAGTCCGCGATAGAGGAGAGGGCGCCCACCGCCCTCTCCTTTGCGACCACCGGGAGATAGGCAACCAATGCTGCGGAGGAATAAATGAAGCATCGATACTTGCGACTTCTCAGCGCTCTTCCACTTGCCGGCGTGTTGCTGTGGCAACCGGCGGCGACCAGCCTTCCCGTGCAGGCTGGTATGTACGCCAAGATGACGGCTCTGCAAAAACGGGTTCTCTCCAGCATTGGAACGCTGGCACTGGCAGGAACGCTGAACCCGAATGTCCAGCCTGGGGGCAACGATGCCGGAGCCTCGGAAGAAAGCCCCACGGTGGGCCCCAGCAGTTACTCCGCCGCCAACGGCGCCGGAGGGCGACCAGCCAACTACTTCCCATCGAGCAGCCCGGGCTGCCCGTCAGGCTCCTCCGGTGAGGGAGACAACGGCAAGGGCAACATCAAGGTCAACCCCGATTGTCAAAACCTGACCGACGCCGATCTGCAGGGACGTGGCCAGGCCCAGAACGAGACAACAATCGCGGCGGACCCCAATAACCCGAACCATCTCGTCGCCTTCTACAACAACTACCTGCGCGGTGACGGCGGCTGCATCGGCGCGTTCAGCCTCGATGGAGGGCGCACCTGGGGGTACTCGATCATTCCCAGCTCCTTCACTCGTGGCGGGGCGTTTGGCGCTGCGCGCCAGTACTGGGAGGCCGGCGGCGACCCATCGGTCGCGTGGGATACCCAGGGCAACGCCTACATGACCTGCCAGGTATTTCAGCGCGGGCCCTCGACGACGGCGGTCACCGATGCGTCGAGCGCCATCTACGTGTATCGGTCCACGAAGAATGCCGGCGCCTCGTGGAACTTCCCGGGCCATCCCGTCATCGAAACCGCCGACCTGGCCGGAACGAACCCGGTCACGGGTACGGGCGCCCCCAATGGCAAGCCGTTCCAGGACAAGCCGTACATGACCGTTGACAACCATGTCGGGAGCCCCTTCCAGGACCGCGTATACGTCGCCTACACCGAGTTCACCTCGGCGGGGACCGCGATCATTTACTCGTCGTTCTCCAACGACTACGGTCAGAACTTCAGCAACCGGGTGGCGGCCGTCACGACATCGAGCCTCTGCCCTATCTCCGTTGGAAACCCGGGGACGTGCGACGTCCAAAGCTTCGCTAATCCGTTCACAGGACCAGACGGTGCATACTACATCGCGTTCTCCAACTTCAACAACGCTGTGAGCGGCGGCGACAACCGCAACCAGGTGTTGCTGGTCAAGTCCACCGATGGCGGACAGACCTTCGGTCCCCCGGTCAAGGTGTCCGACTACTACGATCTCCCGGATTGCTTCGCCTACCAGCACAAAGATGCCGGGCGGGCGTGTGTTCCGGAAAAGGGCGCCACGACCAACTCGTACTTCCGCGCGGGGAGCTACCCGACGGGTAGCGTCAACCCCAACAAGCCAAATGAGATTGCGGTGACGTTCGGTTCGTACATCAACCGCAATTCCAATGAGAGCAATGGCTGCATTCCCGCCGGATTCAGTCCGTTCGGCAACAACCTCTACATCGGAGTCAAGACGCCGGGCGCCTGCAACAATGACATCCTGCTCAGCGTGTCGGAGAATGGCGGCGCGACCTTCACCGGCACCACGACAGATCCGCGGGCATTGCCGAGCGTGACCAACAAGCCGAAGCAGCGCGCGACCGACCAGTGGTTTCAGTGGCAGGAGTTCACGAAGACCGGCAAGCTGGCTGTTTCCTACTACGACCGGCAGTATGGGAATGACGAGATGACCGGCTATTCGGACGTGAGCCTGTCCGGGACGTCCAACATCGCGTGCGCCGCCGACGTTTCGAACACCGACCAGCAGTGCTTCGGAACGATCCGCGCCACGTCCGCGTCGATGCCTCCGCCGACGCAATTCAGCGGGGTATTCTTCGGCGACTACGCCGGGCTCGCCGCCTTCCAGGAGACGGCCCTGCCGCTGTGGAGCGACACCCGCAACCCGGAGTTGTTCCTCTGCCCAGGTACCGCAACGCCGGGCAACCCGCCGCAGATCTGCACCGGGAGCGCGACGAATGCCCCGCGCGCCAACGATCAGGACATCTACACCGCGATCCTCCGAATCCCGAACGGGCCGGGGGAGGACCAGGGTGGTGGAGGTGGCGACTAGGCACAACTGACCCGCGATAAACAAAGAGGGCGCCCGACGGCGCCCTCTTTCGTTTGTTCAGCGGGATCTACTGGACGGCGCACGCCGGCAGTGGCAGGCGCTTGCCTCCGGCACTGTTCCTTGTGCCGGCTCCGGTGCTCGCCGGGAATCCGTCGGAGCAACGGTCGTGCCCTATCGCGGACGGCGTCGTGGCGTTCGTCGTCGGCGACTGCCCCTGGGTCACCGGAACCGTTCCGCCCCTGTGAACGGGCGGATTCGGACGGCTCAGGTCGTCTCCGGCAACGGTGGTGCCGGCATTCGCCCCGGTGTCGACCCGAACGGTACCCGAGCTCGAAATCGATTTGACCTGCGAACCGGAAATGGTCGCCGTGCCGCAGGCCGCGGTGACAAGTGCGACCGCGACCAGGAGTACTCGTAGCTTGTTCATCGCAACAGGTATAACGCAACGCGCCACTCTGACTGACGGTTTGGACGCAGCGTAACCGTGGCCGATCTGCTACCGACTGGCGACTTGTGCTGTAAGAAGCCCGCCGAGCGGGTCGAGCCCGCAGGCATCGCGCAAGGCGCGCTCGATATAGACCTTGCTCATGCGCTTCCGCCAGTAGTGGCTCAGGTCGGTATTGTCGAGCGGTCGCGACGGCTTGTCGGCGGCATTGGCCACATCCGCGATCAGGTCGTCGGCCGGACGCTTTCCGTGAAGCGGTTTGAGGAAGGCCGTGATGTCAACCGGATGCGAGCCGACCGCGCCCAGCGCCCCGCGGGCCTCGCGTACCACGCCCTCATCCCACGCGATCGCGACCGCGACGCCGAGGATGGGAAAGTCAAAGGCGGGCCGCCGGCGCAGCTTCCAGTAGGCGCTGGTCATCCGACCCTCCACGGCGGGCAGCTCGACCGCGGTGATGATTTCATCGGCCGTCTTCGTCGTGTAATCGATGCCGTCGTCCTTATACAAGTCGGCGGACGGGATGCGCCGAGTCCCCTTGACGCCGCGCAGCGTGATATGCGCGTTCAGCGCCAGCGCAGCCGGTGCGCTGTCAGACGACGACACGGCCCAGCAGCGCGGCGAGCTGCGCGCGACCAGGCAGATGTCGCCGTCCTTCTTCATGCAAAAACCGACTGCCTTCCGCCAGGAGTAGGTCTGGTTGTAGTAGTTGCAGCGAGGATCGACCAGCAGGTTGCCCCCCAGCGTGCCCATGTAGCGCACCTGGGGCGTCGAGACCGACCCGCAGGCCTGGGCCAGCGCGCGAAACGGGCCGGCGAGCAGATCATGCTGGGCCAGCGCATCGAGCGTCGCGCCGCCACCGATCGTGACGCCGTGTTTGACATCGCCCTCGACCCGACGGCCGTCTGGCAGCGCATTGAGGCTGATCAGCGTGGTGACGTCGAACTGGCGCCGCTTCAGGTTGGGCACCAGGTCGGTCCCGCCGGCGATGAACATCGCGCCCGGGTTCTGCGCCGCGAGCTCCGTCGCCTCCGCGATCGATCGCGGACGGAGGTACTGCAGTCGGGGCAGGCGCAGCATCTACTTTCCCTTCCACTCCTCAGGGA
This sequence comes from Candidatus Dormiibacterota bacterium, assembly GCA_035544955.1. Classification (NCBI taxonomy): domain Bacteria; kingdom Bacillati; phylum Candidatus Dormiibacterota; species Candidatus Dormiibacterota bacterium. The sequence continues at coordinate 136,076 of DASZZN010000012.1, read as the reverse complement.
CGTCGGACTTGATCAGTGCCGGGAACTCGAAGTCGGGCGTCGACTTGGGCCCGACGCGCTTGCTCTTGTCGCTCATGGCCTTGAGGACCTTGTCCGGCGTGATCGGCACCTCGTCGATGCGGACGCCGAGCGCGTTGTAGACGGCGTTGGCCACCGCTGGGATGACCGGGAGCAGCGGCCCCTGTCCCGCCTCCTTGGCACCGAACGGTCCCTCGCGATCGATGGTCTCGACCAGGTAGGTGTGCATCACCGGCGCCTCCAGCGCGGTCGGGCTCTTGTACTCGAGCAACGAGGGGAACTTGTGCAGGCCAAGCCGAAAGGTCTGCTCTTCCATCAGCGCCTCACCTAACGCCATGTACACGCTGCCCTCGACCTGGCCTACCACCAGCACCGGATTGATGGCGCGACCGATATCGTGGGCGACCCAGACCTCGGGCACGCGGACCTCGCCGGTCTTGACGTCGCAGTCGACCTCGACGACGGCCGCGGAGAAGGAGTAGGCGGGGCTGGGCCCGACCCCGGATCCCTTGTAGGGACCGGCCAGCTTGGGCGGCGTATAGCTGCCGGTCGCCGTGACCACGCCACCCTGCGCCTCCGCGAGCTGGACCGCCTGCGCGAACGGCACGCCTTCCTCCGGCCGGTTTCGCCGAAAGACACGGTGATCGCGCGCCACCAGCTCGTCCACATCGCACTGCAGGGCTTTGGCCGCCGCCTCGAACAACTGGGCTCGCACCTTCTCAGCCGCGGCTTTCGCCGCGTTCCCCGCCATGAAGGTGACGCGCGAGGAGTAGCTGCCCAGGTCGATCGGCGTCAGATCGGTATCGGCGGTCATGAGCTGGATGTCCTCCAGCCCGACACCGAGAACCTCGGCCACGATCGCGGCCAGGATGTGGTCCGATCCCTGGCCGATGTCGATCGCGCCACAGAGCAGGGCCACGCCGCCGTTGCGGTCGAGCTTGAGCTGCACCTCGGAGTGCGGCATATCGTTCCAGTAGATGGCGGTCCCGGCGCCGCTGAGGTAGGAGCTGACCGCAAAGCCGAGACCGCGGCCGTGCGGCATGGACCCGCGACGCTCCAGGAATCCCGAGCCCTCGACAACCTTATTAATGCATGCCTCCAAGCCGATGCTCGTGATCCGCAGCCAGTTGACCGTGCGCGAGTCCGCTGAGGGCAGGTTGCGGCGCCGGAGTTCGACCGGATCGAGACCAAGCTCTTCCGCCACTTTGTCGAAATGGGTCTCGAGGGCGAATCGCGGTTGCGGTGTGCCGTGCCCTCGCTTGGGGCCACACGGAGGCTTGTTCGTGAACAGTCGGACACCCTCGAATCGATATCGCGGAATGGCATAGGTGGTCGCCTGGAGGGCGCCGGTGTAATAGGTGCTGGCCACGCCATAGCTGCCGTAGCCGCCGCCGTCGAGGAAGCTGCGGAATTGCATGGCCGTGATGCGTCCATCGTTCGTGAGGCCGGTCTTGACCTTCATCAGGACGGGATGGCGCCCCCGGTGCGCGTAGAAGACTTCCTCGCGGGTGAGCGTGATCTTGACCGGCCGCCCGGTGACGATCGCCAGCTTGGCGGCCACCAGCTCGTGAGAAAAGATGTCGCTTTTGCCACCGAATCCGCCCCCATTGGGGGTGGCGATGACGCGGATGCGGCTCATCGGCAGCTCCAGCACTTTGCCCAGGGCGCGGTGCACGTAATGCGGCGTCTGCGACGACGTCCAGAGCGTGAGCCTGCCGTCCGCCGCACACTGGGCGACGGCCGCATGCTGCTCCATGGGCAGATGGGTGTTGCCCTCGAAGAAGACCACGTCCTCCCGGACATGTGCCGCGCTGCGCATCGCTTCGTCGGTGTCGCCAAACTCGAGCGCCACGGCCTTGTGCACATTCGAGGTGCCGTGGATCGGCTCGCCAGCGCCGCTAATGGCCTCGTCGATCGACATGAACTGCGGCAGCTTCTGAAACTGCACCTCGATCAGCTCGAGCGCCTCGTCGGCGATCCACTCGTCGGTGGCCGCGACGGCCGCGATGGGATCGCCGACGTAGCGGACCTTCTCGCGGGCGAGCGCTTCCTCATCCTGGCTCACCGGCAGGATGCCGAACTTGATCGGCAGGTCGTCACCGGTGAGCACCGCCAGCACGCCGGGAAGCGCCCGAGCCCGGGCGGTGTCGACGCGCAGGATTCGCGCGTGCGGGTGCGGGCTGCGAAGGATCCGGCCGAAGAGCATCCGTGGCAGCGCCAGGTCGTCGGCGAACTTGGTTTGCCCGCTCACCTTGGCGAAGGCGTCAGGCTTCGTCAGCGACTTGCCGACGATGGTGAGTTCCTCAGCCACGGCGCTTCTGTCTCGATGCGGCCAGTTCGACGGCCTCGAAGATCTTCAGGTAACCGGTGCAGCGGCAGAGCACACCGGAGAGGGCTTCCTTGATGGCGTCGCGTGTCGGCTGCGGGTTTCGATCGAGCAGGGCCCTGGCCGTGAGCAGCATCGCCGGCGTGCAGTACCCGCACTGCGCGGCGCCCAGCTCGGCAAAGGCGACCTGGAGCGGATGCGGCTCACTCCCGTTCGCCATGCCCTCCACAGTGATGATCTCGCGACCCTCGAGGTCGAGCGGCATCGCCAGGCAGGAGAGGAACGGCCGGCCGTCGACGAGGACGCCACAGGTGGAGCATTCGCCCAGTTCGCAGCCGTGCTTGGTGCCGGTCAGTCCCAGGTCTTCGCGCAGGACTTCGAGCAGTGTCTTGTAGGGCGGCACCATGACCGCCACATCCTCGCCGTTGACGCGCAGGCGCACGGCGACCCGGTCGGCGATCGTCACGTCCCTACTGTCTCAAATGAGCAGGCGCGGCAGCTGGATGTCGACCCGGCGCGGCGGGGCCGGCTCCGGAGGTTCGACCATGGCCGTGCGGACGCACTCCTGCGGCGACACCTCCGGCTGCAAGCCGCTGAAGATCGGGAAACGCAGCTGGCCGTTGCCATCCCACTCGCTGAACTTGACGGCGACGACGAGACGCGGCTCGATCCAGCAGATCCGATCATCCCACCAGCGGGCGTCCTCCGGCGGCGACGCGCTGGGCAGGGCATCGAGTGCCTTGCGCATCCGCCTGGAAGCGGCCGCGTCGAAGCCACCCACGACCCGTCCGGCCGGGTGAAATTGCCGGCCGTCGTAGGTGGCGACGATGAGGGCCTCGAGCAGGTGGTCGCCGGCCTGCGGAGTGAAGCCGATGACGGCAAAATCCTGGCGGCGCACCGCCTCGATCAGCAGCCAGTCCGGGTGGCGCTGGCCCGCGCGGTAGGGGCTGTCGAACCGCTTCGCGACCACGCCGCCAAGTCCGTTCTCTTTGGCCGCCTCGAAAAAGGCGAGGCCGTCCTCGGCAACCGGTTCGACGACGTAGATGCGTCCCTTCGAGGGGATCGACTGGTACACCTTCGGTCGCCGTCTGACCAGCGGCTCCTTCATCAACGACTTGCCGCGCATGTAGAGCAGGTCGTACACGACATACGTGGCCGGGTGCGCGGCGGCCGCTCGGGCGATGGCCTCCGGACGCACCGCCTGCTGACGCGCCTCGAGTGCCACGCTGTCGGGCCGGCCGTCCTCATCGGTCACGATCAACTCACCGTCGACGATCGTTTCCGGAGGGCCCAACGCCGCGAGCGCTTGGACCTCCGGGTAGCGAGCGGTGAGGTCGCGAAGGTCGCGGCCCCAGAGCCGAACCTGTCCGCCATCAATAGAGGCCAGCGCTCGGACGCCGTCCCAGGCGACCTCGAACGCATACTCCCGCGAATCGAACGGGCCGGCGGCGGGCATCGGGAGCATCGGACGCAGCCGATCCGGCAACGCGCGCTGGAAGGGCAGGTCGAGCTCTACCGTTTGGGACCGCGCCGGCACTTTAGCGGACTGTACTACGCCGGGTCAGGCCGTGCGACGTTTGGCAGCCGGGCGGGCCGCCGACGTTTTTGCGGCCACCTTGACCTTGGCCGCGCGACTCGCGGCGGGCTTCTCCGCCGCCTTCTTCTTCCCCTGCTTGGTCGCCTCCACCGAGGCCTTCAGCGCGGCCATCAGGTCCATCACGCGCGGCTCCTGCGCGGCGACCGGGGCCGTCACTTTGAGACCCTTCATCTTTTGATCGACGATCTGCTGGAAGGCGGCCTTGTAGTCATCGGTGTAGCGCTCCGGCTGGAATGTGTCCGTCAGGTTGTCGATCAGGGAGGTCGCCATCTTGACCTCCTTGTCGCTGATCTTGACGTTCTGCGGGAGGTTCAGCTCTTCCGTTGATCGAATCTCGTCGGGCCAGTTCAGCGTGTTGCAGAGCAGCGTGTTGCCCTCGACCTGGATCAACGACAGATGCTCGCGGTCGCGAAGCGCGATTTTCGCGACGGCGACCTTGTTCGTATCCTCGAGGGCGCGCTTGAGGAGGTAGAAGGGCTTGACCCCGACGTCCTCGGGCTCGAGGTAGTACGCGGATTTGATATACAGCCCGAGCGGCACCTCGTTGCGCTCGACGAACTCGACGATGTCGATCGTCCTGGTGGTTTTGAGCGGCAGCTTGTCGAGATCTTCCTCGTCGATCAGGACAAACTGGCTCTTTCCGACCTCGTAACCCTTGAGCACCTCGTTGAAGGCGACCACGTGGTCATCGGTCGGACAATGCCGTTGCTGCTTGATGGGGAGCTGGCAGTGCGGGCACAACTGTCGGAACGAGACGGCGCTGTGCGCCTCGGTGGCGAGGTACATGCGGACCGGGATCGCCACCATCCCGAAGCTGATCGCGCCCCGCCACATGGACCGGGCCATAGATGAGGTCTCCTTTTCCTTGGGTTGCCCGGATTATACCGCCGCGTGGCCGGGAGATCGAAAAGATGTTCGGACGGCCGCGTCCAGCCGCTGCGCGTACAGCGGACCCAGCGCCTCGTGCTTGAAGTAGGCATACACGTCGCGACCGCCCTCCAGATACCCGGCAATCCGGCCCACCCAGGCCGTGATCCGCTGCGTCGAGTAGGTTTCCCGCCGCAACCGAAGGTAGACGAAGGCGCCCCGGCCCAGCGGCCCCGGCTGCTCCTCGCCATCGCCGTGGACGAGCGAGGCCCCCAACCCTTCGAGCAGGGCGGCGACCTCCTCCGTGTGCCAGGAGGGGTGGCGGAACTGAAAGGCGACCCGCCATTGAGGTGGAAGGAGGGCGAAGATGCGCTGGATACGGCCCTCATCGAAGGGCGCCGTCGGCGGCAGCTGAAAGAGGACCGGGCCCAACCGATCGCCAAAGGCGCCTGCCTCCTCCGCCAGAAGCGCAACCGCCTGCTCGAGGTTCGGCATGCGCCGGTTGTGGGTGATGCGGCGGTGTGCCTTGACCGCGAAGCGGAAGGGCGGCGCAACGCTCGAGACCCAGGCGGCGATGACGTCCGCCGGCTGGGTCCGGTAGAAGGTCGTGTTGACCTCGACCGTCCCGAGCTGCTGGGCGTAGTAGCCGAGCATGTCGGCCGACTTGATGCGCCGGGGATAGAACCGTCCCCGCCATCCCGAGTAGGAAAACCCCGACGTGCCGACGAAGAACTGGGCCACGCCCGGGGGACTAAGTATTGGGGACGCCTTTGATCAGGCCCATGAACTCGGCGCGCGTCTTTGAGTCCGTCTGGAAGATGCCCAGCACGCAGCTGGTGAAGACCCGGCTGTTCTGCTTCTCGACGCCGCGCATCTTCATGCACAGGTGATCGGCTTCGACGACCACGCCCACCCCGACCGGCTCCAGGTATTTCTGCAGGCACTCCGCGATCTGACGCGTCATTCGCTCCTGGACCTGCAGGCGCCGGCCGTACAGCTCGACCAGCCGGGGCAGCTTGCTGAGTCCGACCAGGCGGCCCTTGGGGATGTATCCGATGTGTACCCGCCCGAAGAAGGGCAGCAGGTGATGCTCGCAGAGCGAGTACATTTCGATGTCCTTCACGACGATCATGTCCTTGTAGGCCTCGGTGAAGGTGGCGCCGCCGAAGACGTCCTCCAGGGTCATGCGATAGCCGCGGGTCAAGAACTCGAGGCTTTCCTTCACCCGCTCGGGCGTATCGCGAAGTCCCTCGCGGGAGGGGTCCTCGCCGAGCAGGAGGAGCTGGTGGCGGATGAGCGCCTCCATCGACACTACGTCATTCGGTTGATCAGCCGCCTGTGCCATGGCTCCATTATGCGGAGCGAGTGGGGCGCCCAAATTGTCTCCCCGCTTTTCCACGCTGGAGCGGGGCCCCTTAGCTGATGACGTTCATCGGGTCCTGCGGAAACTCGCGCAGGTACGCCTGCATCGCCACCCAGAGGGCTTTGACGGAGATCGTCTGGAAGTCGGGACCGCGGTACCCGGCCAGCGGCGAGGGCGTCTCGGCGTAGGTCACACTGTCCAGCGCCGGATCGTCGTGACTGAAGTCGAAGGCGAAGATCGTGATCATATGGGTGGCGTTCCAGTGATTCCACCCCGGCATCGTCTTGGTCATGGTCTGCACCATCACCGGCACACCATGGCCGAAGGTCATGATGGCCTGCTGATCGACGATGTCGCGCTGGATCCTGGCCTTGACCTCGTCGAGGATGCTCACGTGCTCGGCCTTGTAGCGGGGTTGGCCAAGGGCGGGGACCACGACCGGGTTGAGGAAGGCATCGATGGCCGTCGTGGCGTTGGCGCCGAACTCGCCGCTGTTCGGATTCAGTTTGGACGCCTTGGCGACGGTCTCGATGTCGGGGACCTCGGTCATCCAGGCGGAGAGGAGGACCTGGGTGGCCCCGGCGCCGCAGTAGTTGCGGTGGGCCCAGTCCGGCGGCTCGTGAAAGCCGCGAACCTGGACGGAACCCTGGGTCTGGGCGACCTGGCCGACGGTCACGGAGGCCTGTGGAGACGGGCTCTCCGTCGGCACCGCCGATGGCTTGGTGAAGTTGTAGGCGAGGGCAACCGGCCCGACGGGCCGGGTATTCACCTGGGCGCCGAAACAGGACGGCAGGAGCGCGGCGAATGCCATCGCCAGCGCAATTTTGATCACTCCCTGTGACATTCTTGTCTCATCCTATCAGTGACGGTATCAGCTGGCCAGACCCTGCGGCCGGTTGTTACAACGGTCGCGCCTCCCGCCAGGTTATGGCCCTCCCAGTATGCCGCGCCCCAATCCCGAACCCCGAACATGATATCGTTGCTGTCAGTTAATATGCCCACGCCCGTGTCGCCGGAACCGATCCCAGACCCGATCGTCTCGATCGTCAACCCGGGGGCCCAGCCGGCCGAAGATGTCGCCGAGGGCGCAAAGCGCTCGGATCTTGCCGCCAGTGGCGGTCCGAGTGTCGGCCGGACGACCCTCGACGAGGCGAAGCGAAAAGGGCCCGTCGGCTTCTTGCAGCTGCTCGGACCGGGCTTGATCACCGGTGCGAGCGACGACGACCCCAGTGGCATCGGGACCTACTCCCAGGTCGGGAGCCAGTTCGGCTACGGTCTCCTGTGGACGGCACTCTTCACCTTCCCGCTGATGAGCGCGATTCAGGAGCTGTGCGCGCGGATCGCGCTGCAAACCGGAGTCGGGTTGGGCGCCAGCCTCCGTCGCAAATTCCCACGCTGGCTGGTCGGCATCGCGATCCTTGGGCTGCTCGCCGCCAACACCTTCAACGTCGGCGCCGACCTCGGGGCGGTGGCGGCCGGCGGGTCGCTGCTCTCCCGCGGCGCCCTGCAGGCGCTCTGGCTGGTCGTTCCAGTGGCACTGCTGATCATCGCCCTGCAGGTCTTCGCCACCTACGCCACGATTTTCAAGATCTTCAAGTGGTTGACGCTCGCACTATTCGCCTACGTGATCACCGCGTTCTTCGCCCATCCCCCCCTGCTCGAGGTGTTCAAGGCGACCGTCATTCCGCACGTCGAGCTCTCGAAGGATTTCGTCATGGCCCTGGTTGCCGTGCTCGGCACGACCATCTCGCCATACCTGTTCTTCTGGCAGGCATCCTCGGAGGTCGACGAGCTGGCGGCCGCCGGAGCCACCGACCCGCATCGCGGCCGGCGCGGGCTGAAGCGCGCCGAGCTCCACGCCGCCAGAGCCGACGTCCTGATTGGCATGGCCTTTTCCAACCTGGTGATGTACTTCATCATTCTCACCTCGGCCGCCGTGCTGCACGCGCACGGCAAGACGGACGTCCAGACGGCTGACCAGGCGGCCGCGGCGCTGGCGCCGCTTGCGGGACCGTTTGCCTTCATCGTCTTCTCGGTTGGGCTCATCGGCGCCGGCCTGCTCGCCATTCCGATTCTGACCGGCTCCGCCACCTACGCGATCAAGGAGTTCCTCCGGCTACCCGGAAGCCTGGCCAGCAAGCCGCAGCATCGACCGACCTTCTACCTCATACTGACGCTCGCCACCGTCGGCGGAGTGCTGATGAACTTCGCGCACCTCGACCCGATCCGCGCCCTCTTCATCTCGGCCGTCATCAATGGCGTCGTCGCTCCTCCGCTCCTGCTTCTGATCGTGCTGCTGGGGGCGGACGCCGCCGTGATGAAGCGCCATGTGAGCGGCAAGCTCAGCCTGGCGCTGACTGGGATTGCCGCCGTCTTTATGGCAGTGGCGGCGATCACCATGTTTGTGACGATGTTCGCCGGCCACTGACGATATCTTTAGGCCTCTCTTATATCGTTCTCATGTGAGCCTGCTTAGATGGTCGGGCATGGCCGAGCAGCCGCATGTCCTGGTGGTCGATGATGACGCGAAGATTGCGGCGGCGTTGCGCCGAGCCCTGATTTACGAGGGCTACCAGGTGGAGGTTGCTCCGGATGGCCAGATCGCTCTCAACCGCGCCCGCGAACGCATGCCCGACCTCGCCATCTTGGACATCATGATGCCTGGCATCGACGGGCTCGAGGTCACGCGTCGCCTTCGGGCAGAGGGTGATGTCCCTATCCTCTTGCTGACCGCGAAGGACGGGACCGCCGACAGGGTCAAGGGACTCGACAGTGGGGCGGATGACTACCTCGTCAAGCCCTTCGCCTACGAGGAGTTGCTGGCGCGGGTTCGGGCGCTGCTCCGGCGCCGCGCGCCGCGCGCGCGGCGGACGTTGCGGTACGCCGATGTCACCATGGACATGGCGACCCGCGAGGTTCGCCGCGCGGACCAGCTCATCTCGACCACGGCCAAGGAATTCGACCTCCTGCAGCACTTCATGCGCAATCCCGGGCAGGTGCTGCGCCGGGAGCAGCTCCTCGATGCCGTCTGGGGCTTCGATTTTGGGGCGAGTAGTAACGTGGTCGACGTGTACGTCGGCTACCTCCGACAGAAGCTCGAGCAGGGGAGCCGGCCACGTCTGCTGCAGACCGTTCGTGGCGTTGGGTACATATTGAAGGAGGAATGAACCCCTCTCTCGGCGATCGCGCGCCGATCACCGAACGCTGGATCGTCGGAGAAAAGGCGCCTGGCGGGTTCATGAGCTGGCTCCACGAGCGAACTCGCGCCCGCCGGAAAATCCCCATTCGCGGGCGCATCGCGCTCTTCGGCGCGGGCGTTGTCGCGCTGGCGGTGGTGACCTTCAGCTCAATCGTCTACTTGCTCGTTGAGCGCAGCCTCGTATCCGCGCAAGACACTGCCCTCAAGAGTCGCGGCGATGAGGTCTTTCGGCAATTGGAGTCGCCGCGGGGCTTCCGGCCAAGCCCGTTTTCGCTGACGATCGACATCGCGACGAGCTCGGAAATCTTCGAGGACATCATTCTTACCGACCCGGGACAGGTCTACTCACGCGGCAAGGTCCAGGGTGCGGATCCCGTTTGGCCGGCCAGCCTGCTGCAGTCAGCACCGTTCGACCACGGGAATATCACCAACGCCCGCGCCGACAACGGCCCGTTGACGCGGGTCTATGTCCGCCAGCTCGCGTCTCAGACGGGAGCGGCCGGGTACCTTGTTGTCGGGAAATCACTATCTGGGATTGAGAGCGAGCTCAGCGGGCTACGCCTCTTCCTGGTTGGCGGTGGATTGCTGACCCTGCTCGCCGCCGGCGCCGCGAGCTGGTGGTTGGCCGGGCGCGCGCTGCGCCCCCTCGATGCGATGGCGAGTACCGCGGAGGACATCGGGCGGACCCAGGACCTCAGCCGGCGCTTGCCCGAAAGTGAGCCCGACGACGAAGTCGGCCGGCTCCAGCGCAGCTTCAACCAGATGTTGCGTCAGCTCGACGATGCTTATCACCGGCTCCAATCCGCACTCGTCGCCCAGCGTCGCTTCGTGGCGGACGCATCGCATGAGCTGCGGACGCCCTTGACCACCATCCGCGGAAATGTCGGCCTGCTGCTGAAACGTGAGGACATTACCGCGGATGACCGCCTCGCGGCCCTGAACGACATCGCCGGCGAGAGCGAGCGCATGAGCCGCATGGTGCAGGACCTGCTGACCCTGGCCCGGGCCGATGCCGGTTATCACCTCGACAAGGCGCAGATCGATCTCCTCCCCATCATCCAGGAAGTCACAAGGCAGGCCCAGACGCTTCAGCCTGCACGGCGCATCGAGCTGCTCGACGGCGTGCCGGTGCCGATCCAGGGCAACGCCGACGCGATCAAACAGCTGCTGTGGATCCTGATTGACAACGCCTTCAAGCACACGCATGACTCGGGAAGGATTCAGCTTCGGTTGGATAACGGCCAGCACGCGGCACGCCTCATGGTGCTCGATGACGGCGCGGGTATCCCAACGGAAGATCTGGAGCGTGTCTTCGAGCGCTTTTACCAGTCGGACGCTTCGCGGGTGGGCGAGGGAACCGGGCTCGGGCTGGCGATCGCGCGCTGGATCGCGCAGGAGCACGGCGGCCGCATCTCGGCGTCCAACAACCCTCAAGGCGGCGCCGCCTTTACGGTCGTGCTCCCGAGCGCGGCTTGAAGTCTTAATAAACTCTTAGGCGACTTTCACGGGCGGCTCATCGCTCGCGCGCAGCATGGGTCTCGCACATGCGGGATCCGTTTGCGCCGGAGTTTATCGAGGGCCCAGCCGCGCCCGAGCCGCCGACGCCCGTCGCGCCGGTGGAGCCCGCTCAACCCGTTCCCTCCTTTCCCCACCGTCCGGCGCGCAGCATGGCAGCCGCCATGCTCGCCGCCGGGCTGGTCGTCGGTAGCATCGCTGGTGGGGCTATCGGCGCGATTCTCACCGCCCACCGCACCCCCACGAGTAACCCGGTGAGCACTGGCGGAACGGTCGCCGCCGGAGTGGCGGCCCCGGCCCCAGCGCCCGGCTCCTTCGCCGCCATCTACCAACAAACCAAGGACGGCGTCGTCACCATCACGACGTCCATCTCCGCTGGGGGTCCCCGCTCGTTCTCTCAGGCGGAGGGCTCGGGCATCGTGGTCGACAAGCAGGGTGACATTCTGACCAACGCTCACGTCGTTGCCGGCGCAACGCAGGTTCGGGTGACCTTCAGCAATGGACAGACGAGCAGTGGCCAGGTGAAGGGGGTCGACCAGAGCGCCGACCTGGCGGTCGTCCTGGTCTCGACCTCGCAGGATCAGCTCCATCCGCTGACCAATGGCAACTCGGACACGCTGCAGGTCGGCGACACCGCCCTCGCAATCGGCGCGCCATTTGGCCTGCAGGGTTCGTTCACGGCCGGCATCATCTCAGGACTGAATCGCGGCACCACGGCGCCGAACGGACGGGCGCTCACGGGCATGATCCAGACCGATGCGCCGATCAACCCAGGGAATTCTGGCGGCGCGCTGCTCGACGGCAAGGGCCAGTTGATCGGCATCAACGATTCGATCCAGAGCCCGGTGGAAGGCAACGTCGGCGTCGGCTTCGCCATCCCGATCAACCGGGCCTCGAGCCTCCTGCCATCGCTCGAAAAGGGCGTGGCCATCCAGCATCCGTGGCTGGGCATCAGCGGTCAGACGCTGACGGCGAGCACTGCCGGTCAGCTTGGTCTGAGCGAGACGTCAGGTGTACTGGTCATCCAGGTCGTGCCGGGTGGGCCTTCCGCAGCGGCCGGGCTGCAGGCGGATGGGCAGCCCTCGGCCAATGACGATGTGATCACCGCCATCGATGGTCATCCGATCACGACGATCGAGCAACTCACCCAGTACCTCGATACCAAGAAAGTCGGCGATCACGTCACCCTCTCGGTGACTCGCAATGGGCAACATATTTCCGTAGGAGTCACGCTGGGGAATTTCCAGGCGCAGCCGTCAGCGACTCCGTAAGGGGCATCCAAATGATCCAGACTACGTCGGCAGGGGCAGTCTGATGCGGCAGGCGCCGACGCTCAAGCCACTGCCGCAGCTGCGGCGGGGCTTCTGGCTGTCCGGCACGCGCGCCTGGCTGGCCGGCCTCGGCCTGGTCGCGGTCCTCCTCGTCGGCCTGATCGCCCGCGACACCGTGTTCGCGCAGCCGGCTGCCGCGACGATCCGGACCGCAACCGCTGACCGCGGCACCGTGACGTCTGTCGTCAGCGGTACCGGCTCGCTTCTGCCGGCCGGCCGGATGAACGTGAGCTTCAAACAAACCGGGATCTTGACGGAAGTCGACGTCAAGGTCGGCGATAAAGTGACGACCGGCCAGGTGCTTGCGCGGATCGACTCGACGACGCAGCAGGCCTTGCTGGCTCAGGCGCAGGCATCGCTCGCGTCGGCCCAGGCCAATCTCCAGACGACGCAATCGCCGCTCACCTATGTCCAGGTCGCACAGCTCCAGCATCAAGTCACCAACGCACAGCAGAACTACAACGACACCGTGGCGTCAGTGAACGCCACCAACCAGGCTGACGCCGCCACGGTCGCCAGCGACCAGGCCAAGGTGAACGCGGAGTGCCCGAGCGGCGCGCAATGCAGCCAGGCGCAAGTCCAGCTGGCCAGCGACAAGACCAAGCAAAACATGGACGCCATCAGCGGCCAGTCCCGCATCAACTCGGCGGCGCAGCAGATCACCTCGGCGCGCGACAACCTGGCGGTACAGACCCAGGTCAAACCCAATGCGCTGGCGTCCGGCCAGGCGCAGGTCGCCTCGGCCCAGGCGCAGGTACAGGCTGCCCAGGTCGCCGTGAACCAGACCACCCTGACAGCCCCGACCTCGGGCGTGGTGATCAGTATCAACGGCGTGCCAGGAGAAACAGCGGGAGGTGGGACGGCGCAGTCACCTGGATCCCTCGCGCCGCAGCCGTCCTCGGGGGCGTCGGGTGGGTCATCCGGCTTCATGGTCATCGACGACAACAGCAGTTTCGTCGCCGTGATGCCATTCGCTGAGACCGATGCCGCCCGGCTGGCCGCCAATCAAACTGTCGCCTTCACGTTCGACGCCATCCCCAACCTGACCATCTCGGGCCATGTGCTGACCATCAGCCCGAGTGCGACGGTGGTCTCGAACGTCGTCGACTACTACGTCAGCTTCGTCCTCAACCGCACCGATCCGCGGCTGCGCGAGGGCATGACCGCGAACGCGTCGGTCACGGTCGCCCAGGCCGACAATGCCGTGCGCGTGCCCAATGCCGCTGTGCGAACCACCGGTGGAACGACGATGGTCACCGTCCTCTCGAAAGGCCAGCAGGTCGCGACCGAGGTCATCACCGGCGTCGTCGGCGACACCTACACCGAGATCAAGGCCGGCCTCAACGAGGGGGATACCGTGGTGCTGCCAGCCATCCGCACGACGACCGGGACCACCAGCAATGGCGGCAACCTGATCCGAGGCGGCGGCGGCTTTGGCGGCGGAGGCGTCCGGGGCGGCGGAGGGTGATCACCCTCGAGGGGATCACGAAGCTCTACCTGACCGGCGAGGTGGAGGTCGCCGCTCTCAAGGGCGTTTCCCTTCATATCCCGGAGGGCGAGTTCATCGCCATCATGGGGCCGTCGGGTTCGGGCAAGAGCACCCTGATGAACGTCATCGGCTGCCTCGACCAGCCATCCTCCGGCCGCTACATCCTCGATGGCTACGACGTCTCGGCCTTGACCGACGATCAGTTGGCCTGGATTCGTAATCGAAAGATCGGCTTCGTTTTCCAGTCCTACAACCTGATTCCGCGGGCGAGCGCCGCGCACAACGTCGAAATGCCGCTCATCTACGCCGGCGACAGCCAGCAGCGCCGCGAACGGGCCATGGCGGCGCTCGAATCGGTCGGGCTGCTGCAACGCGCCGGCCACCTGCCAAGCGAGCTCTCGGGAGGGCAGCAGCAGCGGGTTGCCATCGCTCGCGCGCTCGTCACCGACCCGGCGATCCTGCTTGCCGACGAACCGACCGGGAACCTCGACAGCGAATCGAGTCTGGAGATCATGAAGTTGCTCCGCGACCTGAACCAGCAGGGCCGCACCATCGTGCTGATCACGCACGAGCCCGACATCGCGGCGTTTGCGCAGCGCGTGGTACGGCTGCGCGACGGCGTGATCGTCAGCGATGAACGCCCGGCCGTCGTTACGGAGATGGCGCGATGAGCATCCTCGAGGGCCTGCGGCTGGCGGTGAATGGGTTGTTGTCGAACCGCCTGCGGTCCGCGCTCACGATGCTCGGCATCCTGATCGGCGTGTCGGCCGTCATCCTGCTGGTCGGTGTCGGCAACGGCGCCTCGGTCGCCGTCCAACAGCAAATCCAATCGCTCGGCTCCAACTTGCTGACCGTCTTTCCGTCGAACGCGAGAGGCGCGGGAGGCGTCCAGCAGGGCTTCGGCACCGGGTCGAGCCTGACGCTGGACGATGTCAAGGCGATCGCGAACCGGCAAACATCGCCGGACGTGGTGACGGCGATCCCGAGCGCAGGCGGCCGGGCGCAGCTGACCTACGGCAATCAGAACTGGAACAGCAGCCTGACCGGCACGACGCAGGACTTCCCCTCCGTGCGGAACTACGAGGTGGCGAGCGGCACGTTCTTCAGCTCGGGTGAGGTTGACGCCGCCAGCAAGGTGGCGGTCATCGGACCAACGGTCGCGATCAATCTCTTCGGCGGCGCCGATCCGGTCGGCCAGGTGATGAAGATCAACCGTCAGAACTTCCGCATCATCGGCGTGTTCGCCTCCAAAGGCTCTTCGGGCGGCTCCAACAACCAGGACGACGTGGTCGTCGTGCCGATCACGTCCGCGTGGAGCTACCTGCTGGGCGGGCGCGGCAAGAATGTTCAGCAGATCTACGTCGAGGCGACCAGCGCGCAGGCGACGACGGCGGCCAACACCGAGGTCACGCAGGTCTTGCTGGACCGGCATCACATTTCGGACCCGACCCTCGCCGACTTCCAAATTCTGAGCCAGCAGGACGTGCTCAACAGCGCCTCGCAGACGACCGGCGTGCTCACCCTCATGCTGGGCGCCATCGCCGGCATCTCGCTCGTCGTCGGCGGCATCGGAATCATGAACATCATGCTCGTCACCGTCACGGAGCGGACGCGCGAGATCGGCATCCGAAAGGCGATCGGCGCACGGCGTCAGGACATTCTGTTGCAGTTCCTGATCGAGTCGATGTTCCTCTCCGGCCTGGGCGGCGCACTCGGGATCTTGATCGGCTTCGGCCTCGCACGAGTCCTACCGCTGGCGGTCTCGACGCTGCCCACACCCGTCATCTCCACACCGTCGGTCTTCATGGCGTTCGGCATCTCCGTCGGTATCGGTCTCTTCTTCGGTCTCTATCCCGCAAACCGAGCGGCAAGGCTGCGTCCGATCGAAGCCTTGCGCTACGAGTGAATCCCCAGGAGGTCATCCAATGATCAAGCTTCCGATCGCCGCGCTCGTCGTCATCGTCGGCTTACTCGGCGGTTTCTACGGCGGCTACAAAGTCGGGGGTGGCGGCACCCCGGCCAACGCCGCCGCGGCCACCACTGGCACGCGGACCGGCGGCAGCGGTTTCGGCGGCGGCCGTGGGGTGGCGGCTGCCTGCCCCAGCCCGGGAGCGACCCCAGCCACCAGCGCCTCCGGAGCGGCGGCTCGGCGAGGTGCAACCGGCACGATCGCCAACCTCACGGCGAATAGCCTCACGATCCATGACACCCGGTGCAACACCGACGTCAAGGTCACTTTCGACCCGAGCGTGATCGTGCGCAAGACGGTGGTTGGTCAGGCCTCCGACCTTCAGGAGACTGAGACGATCACCGTGACCGGTACGCGCCAGGCGGACGGCAGCATCAAGGCCAACAGCATCAACATCGTCCCAGCCGGCTCGGGGGTTGGCGGGTTCGGCGGCGGCGCGGCCAACGGTGGCTGACGCGGGCTGACGCGCGGGATGGATCGGCTGACCTGGCTGCTGCTCGCGCTGGTCCTGCTGCTGGGCGGGTTGTACCTGCACGTGCACCTCGCAGGTGACTGGCTGGCTTTCCTGGTGGCCGGCGTGGGCGCGGGCATCGGCATCGCGCTCGCCGGCAGCGTCATCCACGACGCCTTCGCGGGCCGCGGCTAGGCGGCCGCCGCCCAGATCGAGCCACTCCTGGTCCGCCTCCGCATCACGTTCGGCCGCGCCGCCCACTCCTCGGAGACCTCCTGAAGAATCGTGCCAGTCAGTCGGAGCAACGCGCGCCGGTTGGGGAAGATCCCGACCAACTCGCACGATTGCCGGAGCTCGCGCTGGACAGAAGCCAGCCCGTTGAGGGAAGAGACCAGTCGACGATGGGCTGCCGGCACCTCATAGTGGGCGACCAGGGCAGCAACCGGACCGCGGAGCGCGGCGGCGAACTCTGGGTAGGCCGGCTCGAAACGGGTCCGTACCGTGTCCAGGCTGAGCAGCGCTGTCTCGGCGTCGGGTTCGGCAAAGATCGTACGCAGGCTCGCCTCAACCGCCGGACGCGTCGCGCGCGGAACCAGGCGGAGTGCCTCACTGAGGAAATGTTCCCGACAGCGTTGCCAGCGCGCCTCCGGGAAGGCCGCGGCCAGAGCTGGTAGCAGCCCGTCCGACTGGTCGGACGTCACTAACTGCAGTCCGCGTAAGCCGCGGTCACCCAGGTCGCCGAGAAACGAGCCCCAGAAGCCGGCCATCTCGTCGGCGGCTGCAACCGCGAGGCCAACCACGTGGCGCGCGCCGGATTCTGCCGTGGCGACCGCGATCGCGAGACGGACCGCCTGGGCTTCCCCATCGCGGCGCACGAGCGCCGGCGTGACGGCAAGCATCAGGTAGGGTAACGGCTCGTGCAGCCTCCGGTGGCGGAATGCTTCGACCCGCTGGTCCCATTGCCGAGCCTGCGTTTCGACCACCGCCGGGTCGCTGCCGGGCACGCCCACGGTCTCGGCGAGGACGTCCACGGTCCGGGTGCTGTTGCCCGAGAGATAGGCTTCCTGGATCACGGAGAGCAACGCCCGCTCAACGGGGCGACGTGGCGCGAGAAGGCGGCGCAGGTAGCTCCCCCGGTACGCCACCGGCAGGAGCGGCATCAGCGCGCTCCGGCGTCGCGATGGCTGGAGCCTCACCGCCTGGGCCGAATCATCGCCATCGGTTCGCGTCAACAACCGAAGCGTCGGCGGTGACGAGGGATGCCGCTGGGGTCGGAGCACGGCCGTAAGCGGCCCCGGTGTGGAAAGGCCGCGCGATGGTACCGCTGTCATCGCCGCTCCGCCCGCGACTGGGCGATGATCGGACGGGCGCCCCGACGGGGATCGCTCGCAAGGATCATGGGGCGTCCGGCAGAGGTCTTTCGGCTCTGGGGTGGGGGAATCGTGGCGCATGTAACCATGAACAACAGCCTATGGAACCGGCGCCTGCCTGTCGCCGTGCCGCCGCACGTGGTGGGCGGCCTGCTTCTGCAGGATGACAGCAGGCCCGGCGATCTGGGCCTCTTAGGTGGAAAAAACGCACCGGCGGTGGTGACGGCGGCGCGCGAGGTTGTGGAGGGGGGACTTTGCTTCCTCGACTAATCGCCACGACCATCACCAACCGCCGGCGTACGTGGGTGCTCCGGGCTGGTGATTCCCCTGCTTGGATTCGACACTGCCCGCGGGAACGTCCGCGCAGCTGTCGGCGGAGAGTCAACCCGAGCGTTTTGCATGGACGAGGATATCGCCGGCGCGGCTCGGCGTCATCCGGCACTCGAAGGGGGGCCAAATCCATCAGTTGTAGGGCGCGGGCTCCGAGAATAGCGTGGTGACCCGCATCGGCGTGTTCTGCGGATCCAGCGTGGGCAACCGCCCGGCGTTCCGCCAGGCTGCCGTGGAGTTGGCTGAAGCGCTCGCGCGCCGCGGATTCGGTCTGGTCTATGGCGGCGCGCGGGTCGGACTGATGGGCGTGCTCGCCGATGCGATGCGGCAGCACGGTGGCGAGGTCATCGGCGTGATCCCGCAGGCGCTCGTCGACCGCGAGATCGCCGATGCCAGCCTCGCCGACCTGCGCGTGGTGGGCTCAATGCACGAACGCAAGGCGCTCATGGTCGAGCTGGCGGACGGGTTCATCGCCCTGCCGGGTGGCTACGGAACGCTCGACGAATTCTGCGAAGTCCTCACCTGGGCACAGCTTGGGCTGCACCGCAAGCCCTGTGGATTGCTCGACGTGGACGCCTACTTCGATCCGCTGCTGACGCTCTTCGACGACGCGGTATCGGCGGGATTCCTTCGGCCGGAAAGCCGCGCGCTGGTGATGACGGCCAGCGACCCCGAGGTTCTCCTCGACCAGTTCGCCTCCTACACACCGGTCGTCGTGCCCAAGTGGATCACGCCCGCGGAAGCCTGAGCCACTACTGGCTTCGCCGCAGTCGTCCGGCCCGATAGCCGAGGCCGGCGCCGAGCACCGCGGCCGCGAGCGCGAGCAGCGGCCAGGGATCGGTCCCTGGGTGAGATGGCGCGGTGGTGATCGCCGCCGCCGGCTGGACGCGTGCCAGCGGGACCGGCGACTTGCCGTCGCCGACGATCACGACGGCGTTCATGCCGTAGTGGAGCGGGCAGCTGTACGCATAGATCCCCGCTGTCGGGAACTGATGGGTTGTCGTCTCTCCGGCCGCGAGGTTGGTCGGACTTCCCCAGCTGCCGGCCGAGCCGGCGACGACGTGGGTCATGCCGTCCTGGTTGCGCCAGGTGACCGTGTCGCCGGGTTGGATGTACAGGATGCTCGGGCTGAAGCACATGGCGGTGAGCTCGACGGCTGTGCCGGCGCCCTGGGTATCCGGCCCGTGGCAGCCACCGCCGGCGAGCGCGGGCCTGGCGCCAGCAACCAGCAACGCTCCCGTGATGATCGGTAAAGCGAGGACGATCATTTGACGTCGCATGGGGTGCCTCCTTTGACGGCGGCCATGCCTGGAGCCGTCTGTGCACTCTCCATACCTCGCCGGTCGCGGCTCGGTTCCCTCCCGGGTGGTTCAGGCGGGGCTGCCGGCTCCTGTCGCGCGTTCCGGCTCGCCGGCGGGCTCGCGCACGGGATCGAGCCGGTAGCCCGCGCCGCGCACCGTGACGATCTCGAAACCCAGCTTCCCGAAACGCCCTAGCTTCTCCCGCAGCCAGCGGATGTGGACGTCGACCGTCTTGCGGTCGCCCAGGTAGTTGTAGCCCCACACCTGCTCGAGCAGGATTTCACGCGTAAAGACCCGGCCCGGGCGGCGCACCAGGTAGGCGAGCAATTCCCACTCCTTGGGCGTCAGCTTCAGCTCGCTGTCGTCGACCATTGCCCGCCGTCCCGCCCGGTCGATGCGCAGGCGGCCGAGCCGGTCCTCCTCGACCTCGGGACGAACGTCGCGCTGCTCGCTCCGCCGAAGCACCGCGGTCATCCGGGCAAACAGCTCGCGCAGCGAGAACGGCTTCGTGATGTAGTCGTCGGCGCCCAGCTGCAACCCGATCACCTTGTCGACCTCGCTCTCCTTGGCGGTCAGCATGATGATCGGAACATTGCCCTCCTGGCGGAGGATGCGGCACACTTCGAGCCCGTTCAGCTCGGGCAGCATCAGGTCCAACAGGATGAGGTCCGGGCGCGAGCTGCGGGCCTTGGCCACCCCGTCCGCGCCGTCCTGCGCGACCGTCACCGCGTATCCCTCTTTCTTGAGGTTGAAGGTCAGCGTGTCCCGGATGGTCGCGTCATCCTCGACGACAAGGATGCGCTTGGGCATGCTCAGCTGAGCTCCACGATCCGTCCCGTGTGCAGGAAGACGACGTCTTCGGCGATGTTGGTCACCCGGTCGGCGATCCGCTCCAGGTCCTTCGCGAGGAAGAGCAAGATAGCGGCGCGCTGCACGTTGGCCGGATCCTGGACCATGAACCCGACGAGCTCGTCCCAGATCTTGTGATAGAGCGCGTCGACCTCGTCGTCGCGCTCGGCAATGCGGCGCGCCCGATCCTGGTCGGCCTCGATCACGGCGCCGAGGATGTCGTGGACCTGCGATTCCGTGATCTCGGCCATCTTCGGCAGGTCGATGTAGGGCTTGAGCTGCGGCATGTCGTTGAGGCGGAGCGCCGCCCGTGCGATGCTGACGGCATGATCACCCATCCGCTCCAGCTCGAGCACCATGTGCTGAAAGCTGACGATCAGGCGCAGGTCGCGGGCCACCGGCTGCTGGGTGGCCATGATCATGAAGGCCCGCTCCCGCAGTTGCCGATGGAGCTCGTTGACCTCCTGGTCGCGGGCGATCACCTCCCGGGCGAGCGCGTTGTTGCGATCGACCAGGGCGCGCATCGACTCGGCGATCGCCTGCTCGACCATGCTGCCCATGCGGACAACGCCCGACTTCAGCTCGGCAAGCTCGTGATCGAAAAGGGTCCGGGTAGTGGCCACGATGCTGGTCCTTACCCGAACCGGCCGGTAATGTAATCCTCGGTGCGGCCGTCCTTGGGGCGGTTGAAGATATCGTCCGTGGGTCCGAACTCGATCACCTCTCCCGCCCGTTTCGGGTTCATCAGCATGAACGCCGTGAAATCGGACACGCGAGAGGCCTGCTGCATGTTGTGCGTCACGATCACGATCGTATACCGCTTCTTGAGTTCTTGCATGAGTTCTTCGATGCGAAGTGTGGCGATCGGATCCAGCGCCGACGCCGGCTCGTCCATCAGGATCACCTCGGGCTTGACCGCCAGGGCGCGCGCCAGGCAGAGCCGCTGCTGCTGGCCGCCCGAGAGGTTGAGGGCCGAGCGGCGCAGCCGGTCCTTGACCTCGTCCCACAAGCCGGTGTCCTTCAGGCTCTCCTCGACGATCTGGTTGATCTGCTGTTTCGACCAGCCGAGGATGTGAGGGCCGTAGGCGACGTTGTCGTAGATCGACTTCGGGAATGGGTTCGCCCGCTGGAAGAGCATGCCCACCTGGCGACGGAGGTTGATCACGTCGGTATCCGGCGAGAGCACGTTGTGGCCGTCCAGCAGCACCTCGCCGCTGGCCCGCGTGCCTGGGACCAGATCATGCATCCGGTTGAAGACGCGCAGGAAGGTCGTCTTGCCGCAACCCGAGGGGCCGATCAGCGCCGTGATCTTGCGCGCCTGGACCGCCAACGACGCGTCGTGGAGCGCCTGGAAATCGCCGTACCAGAAGTTGACATGGCGGGCGTCGAGCTTGGTCTCGGCGTCGACGTCCCTCACGGGGGGTGGCGCGACCTCAGTCTGCATAGTTGCGGTTGTGATCATTCTCCCACTGGCCGGCCTAGCGCTGAATCCGCCGGACGTAGATCCGGGCCAGGATGTTGGTGGCGGCGACGAGGGCGACGAGAAGCAGCGCGGAGCCCCAGGCCTGCTGCTGCAGGTTGGGGTATGGGACGAGCGCATTCTTGAAGATGGTGAGCGACAGCGCGCCCATCGGCTGCAGGGGGTTCGTCTGGATGATGTCGTTGCCGAACGCCGTGAAGAGGAGTGGCGCGGTCTCTCCGGCGGCGCGCGCCATTGCCAGTAGGGCTCCGGTGACGATGCCACCTAGCGCCGCCGGCACGACGATCTCCAGGGTCACCCGCCAGCGGGGCGCGCCCAGAGCCAGGCCTGCCTCGCGGAGGGAATTAGGGACCAGCAGGAGGGCGGTTTCCGTGGCCCGTAGGATCACCGGCAACATGAGCACCGCCAGCGCGATTGACGCCGACAACGCCGAAAAGTGATGGGTGGTCAGCACCACGACCGTGTAGCCGAAGATGCCGAAGGCAATCGACGGCAGCCCGGTGAAGACGTCGCTGATAAAACGGACGGTGTTCCCGACCTGGTTGCGCCCGTACTCGGAGAGGAAGATGCCGATCAGGGCGCCGACGGGAACCGCCAGCAGCGAGCCTATGCCGACGATCTCGAGCGTGCCGATGATCGCGTTGACGACCCCACCACCACGAACGCCCTGCGGGTAGGGCGGATCGGTGAAGAAGCCGGGTGTCAGCAATCCCGGTAGGCCGTTGATCAGGACGAAAAGAAACAGGACCAAGACCGGGATGGCGGCTACGCTGACGCAGAGCATGACGAGTCCACCGACAAGCCGATCGATCAGGGCCCGAACCAGCGGATGACTCATGGCGCGGTGGTCTCCGACCCGGTGAACCGCCAGACCAACAATCGGGCCACCACGTTGACGGCGATCGTGATCAGGACCAGGACCACGCCGAGGTAAAACAGTGACCCGAGGTACACATCGCCAACCGCTTCGGTGAATTCGTTGGCAATCACGCTCGGCAGGGTGTACCCCGAGGCGAACAGGGAGGTACTGATCTGGGGCCGGTTGCCGATTACCATGGTGACCGCGATGGTTTCACCGAGGGCACGACCCAGGGAGAGCAGGACCGCGCCCGTGATCCCGACCCGGGCGTAAGGCAGGATCACCGCCCAGATCGTCTCGGCGTTGGTCGCGCCGAGCGCCAGGCTGGCCTCCCTGAGCGCCCGGGGGACGGCTCGGATC
The DNA here is from genome assembly GCA_035544955.1 of Candidatus Dormiibacterota bacterium. Taxonomy (NCBI): domain Bacteria; kingdom Bacillati; phylum Candidatus Dormiibacterota; species Candidatus Dormiibacterota bacterium. The sequence goes on along the minus strand of DASZZN010000012.1, from coordinate 113,402 downwards.
ACGTCGCGGGAGAGCGCAATCATGATGGGGAGCACCATGATGGCCAGCACAACACCGGCCGTGAGGAACCCGTAGCCGCTGGCATTGCCCTGGAAAAACGGGAGAAAGCCGAGCGTATGGTTGAGAAAGGGATCCACGTTGTCACGCATCAACGGCGTCAGAATGAAGAACGCCCACAAGCCAATGACGACGCTGGGGATGCCCGCCAGCAGTTCGATCGCGAAGGAGAGCGGAGCCCGGAGGAAGCGCAGACGGGCGTCCTCGGCCAGAAAAAGGGCGGCGCCCAAACCAATCGGGAACGCGATCACCAAGGCGATCGCCGAGGTGACCAGGGTCCCATAGATGGCGGGCAGGGCGCCGAACTGGGTTCGCACCGGATCCCAGGTTCGGCTGACAAAGAAGCCGAGCCCGAATTTGGTGATGGCGGGGAGCGCGGGGATCAAGAGGGCGACGATGAAAACGCCTGCGATGAGCAGGATGAGGGCAGCCGCGCCGTAGGCAATCACCTCGAAGACGCGGTCGCCGGAAATGAGCCGCCGCTGGCGGCTCGTGCCTACCAGCGGTGGTGGGGCGACCCGCTCGGCGGTCCCCATGCTCATTCGGTCGTTACGACGAAACGCTGAGGAGGGCGCTTCCTCCGGACGTGACGGTCTTCAGCGCGGCGGTATCGAACGACACCATATCGCTGGGCAGGGCGGCGTAGTGAAGGTTGACGGCGTACTGCTGGCCCTCGGGTGTCACCAGCCAGTAGAGAAAGTCCACCAGGGCCGTGCCCTTGGTCTTGTCCGCCTGATCTTTATAGACGATGATCCAGCTGTAGCCGCTTATCGGGGCGCTGTCTTTGCCGGCCGCGTTGACGATGGAGAAATTGCTCGGCGTCGTACCGGCGAATGCCTTGGCCGCGGAGGTCGCGCCGGCGGCGCTCGGGATGACGAAGTTCCCGTCCCGGTTCTTCAGGAGCGCCTGCTTCATCTTGGTCTGCAGAACGTAGGCGAGTTCGACGTAGCCGATCGCGCCGGGCGTCTGCGTGACCCTGGTGGCGACGCCCGCGTTCCCCTGGGCGCCGTCGCCGACGGGCCAGCTGATGGATTTTCCGGGGCCGCCCGTCTTGGCCTTCCAATCCGCGCTGACATTCGAGAGGTAGTCCGTGAAGATGTAGGTCGTGCCGCTGCCGTCGGACCGGTGGACGACGCGGATGTCCTGGTTCGGCAGACTGACGCCGCTGTTGTCGGCCACGAGCACCGGGTCATTCCATTTCGTGATCTTGCCCAGGAAGATCCCGGCAATGGTGTCCGGCGTCAGCTTTAGCTGGCCGTCCGCGACACCATCCAGATTGTATGCGAGCGACTCCGTTCCGAGCGTGCTGGCGATCTGGATGACCTTATCGCTGCCGCCCATGGCCGCCGCCTCTGACGCCTTCAGCGGAACGTCGCTGGCACCGAAGTCCACAACCTTCTTCGTCAGCTGCGAGATGCCCGCGCCGGAACCGCCCCCACCGTAGTTGACCGTGACCTGGCTGAACTTCTTGTTGTAGGCAAAGCGCGCGGCATCAATGAACGGCTGCGGAAATGTGGCACCGGCGCCGGTCAACTGGGCGGCGGGCGGCGTCGGCACGCCGGCGCCACCGGTAGACGGATTGCTGCCGCTAAACGAACCTCCGCATGCGGCAAGCAACAGAACGGCGCCCGCCAGGGCAGCGAGTGTCGCGCCTCTCATCTTCGTGCTTTCCTCCTTGACGAGCAAGTCACAAGTTCCTAGTGGACTCATCAATGAGGCTAGCCCTCGCTCTTTATGGGCAGGGGCGTCGGCGGTTAAGGCGAGGTTAACGGCGCGCGCGGCAGGCGCACCCGAACGACGGTTCCAACGCCCGGGGTACTCTCGGCCACAATCGTCCCTCCCTGCAATTCGACCAGGTGCCGGGCGATCGAGAGTCCGAGGCCGCTGCCCGGCAGGCCGCCTCTTGAGCGGTCGACTTTGTAGAAGCGCTCGAAGATGCGGGCAAGGTCACGGGCAGGTATCCCGGGGCCGGTGTCGCCCACGGCGATCTCCACCCGATCGCGGTCTACGCCGGCCGTTACAACGACCTCTCCTGCGCGGGTGAACTTCAGAGCATTGTCGACGATGTTTTGCAGCGCCTGATCGGTCTTCGCCCGGTCGCCGAACGCCGTGAAGCCATCGGTCGTGGTCTCACCACGCAGAATCAGCTCGCCGGCCAACGCCCTGGCTTGGTAGCGATCGACGAGCGACCGGACCAGGTCATCCACCGAGAACGGGGCGCGTTCGACGGAGATCTCCTCGGCGTCGAGCGCGGCGAGCTGATTCAGGTTGAAAAGAATGTCGGCGAGCCGCTGCGCCTCCTGGCTGATGCGGTCGATGAAGAGCCGTGCGTCTCCCTCGGCCGGAAGCTGGGCGGAGAGCGTCTGGGCCGCGAGGTCGAGGCCGGCCAGCGGCGTCCTCATCTCGTGGGAGAGATTCGCTACGAACTGCTGCCGAACCGTCTCCAGGTATCGGAGCCGGGTTATGTCCCGCGCGAGGAGAACGATGTCACCGTCCTGAAGGGGCACCGCACGGACCTGTAATATCCGGGCCGACGCCGGCAGCTCCACCTCGACTGCGACTTCGAGCCCCGACTCGCGGGCACGTAGTGCCAGCGCGTCGATGCGATGGTCGCGGACAACCTCCACCAACGGACGGCCGACCGGGTGCTCGTGGGCGGCGAACATCATCCGCGCCGCCGGATTGAGCCAGCGGACCTGAGTTCCGTTCACGAGCAGGACGGCGTCCTCAAGGTGATCGACGATCCCGGCTGGCATTGGGCGCACCTGGGCGGCATTGGTGGGCGTCAGCGGGGAAGGCTTTAGGTCGCGAACGCCGTTTGTGGGTCGCCGTCGCCAGAACCGGGCCATCCCGGCCGAATCTAGCAGACGATCGAACCAGGCTAACAATGAAAGCCGCTCCGGCAGGGGGAGAGCCTGGGAGCGGCGGTAAGCATGCGTAGTCGGTTTCCGCAGCGTGCGCCGCAAGGGTAAACGTTCGGCAGGCGGAAGGTTAACGATCGGGGGGTCCTGGCTCCGTCCTTTAAGGTTGTGAGGGGACGTCCACTGTAGCGGAGGTGCGGTCATGAGATTGAGCCTGGTACCCCAGGAGCGAAGGTTCTACGCCTTGTTCAAGAAGCAGGGAGAGCTCGTCAACGAATCCCTTGAACAACTACGCAATGGCTTGCTGGAGGGCCAGACGCGGCACCCGCGCCTCCGCGAACTCGAACACGAGTGCGATGACGTGACCCATGAGATCTATAACCTGATCAACCAGACGTTCGTGACGCCATTCGAACGCGAAGACATCTACTCGCTCGCGTCATCGCTGGACGAGGTCGTCGACCTTGCGGAAGAGGTCTCCGACAAGATCGACCTCTACCGGGTGAAGGAGATCACCCCCTTTGCCCGCCGCATGGGGGAGCTGCTGGCCAAGGCCGGTAAGGAACTGCAGGAGGCCGTGGCCAACCTCGAGGGGTTCAAGAACCTAGCCCCCCGCCGACTCGCGATTCACAGCCTGGAAAACCAGGGGGACCGGGTCACGCGGGAGGCGCTGGCCGAACTCTTCACGGATGGCGCCAGCCCGACCGACCTCGTCAAGTGGAAGGATCTCTACGACCTACTCGAGACGACGATGGACCAGTGCGAACACGTGGCCAACGTCCTGGAAGCGACCTCGATCAAGAATGCCTGATTTCCTGCTGGTCGTCACGATCCTCATAGCCCTCGGCTTCGACTTCACGAACGGCTTTCACGACACGGCCAACGCAATCGCCACGTCCGTATCGACGCGCGCGGTGTCGCCCAGGTTGGCGGTACTGATCTCGGCGGTCCTCAACCTGGTCGGCGCCGTGATCACCGTCGTCTTTTTCCAGGCCAAGGTGTCCAACACGATCGCCAAGATCGTCGCGTTCAAGGCTGGCCTGGTCGTGATCATCGCCGCCCTGGTCGGTGCGATCGTCTGGAACCTCATCACCTGGTACCTGGGACTCCCGAGCAGTTCGACCCACGCACTGGTGGGAGCGCTGAGCGGAGCTGCGATTGCCGCCGTGCACGGTGTTGGCGGAGTTCGGGCATCGGAGTTCTGGAAGACCGTGCTCTCGCTGGTGATCTCGCCGCCAGCCGGCTTTATCCTGGCCGCGATCTTCATGACGCTATTGCTCGTGCTGCTACGTGGGGCCCGACCGGTCCCCGTGAACCGCACGTTTCGCAACCTTCAGATACTCACCGCCGCACTGGTTTCCTATTCGCACGGGGCCAATGATGCCCAGAAAACAATGGCCGTCATCACGCTCGCATTGGTCGCGAGCGGTCACCTGCAGAAATTCCAAGTTCCCCTCTGGGTCGTTCTCCTGTCTGCATCGGCGATCGCGTTCGGAACCTACGCTGGTGGATGGCGGATCATTAGAACCCTCGGCTGGCGCATCTACAAGCTCGATCCCGCGACCGGCTTTGCCGCGCAGCTGACCGGGGCTGCCGTGATCCAGTTCGCAACCCAATTTGGCCTTCCCGTGTCAACCACACACGTCGTGACGGGCTCTGTCATGGGGGCGGGGGCCTCGCAGCGACTTTCGGCCTTGCGATGGGGCGTGGGGGCCAACATCGTGCTGGCCTGGGTGCTGACAATCCCGGCGGCTGGCCTGATCGCCTGGGTGGTCTACGCGATCCTCAACACGGCCGGACTGCGCGGATAGCCCGTGGCGATCACGGCGCAGCGAGGTATTTCGCGCTGGTGATCGTGCCGTCCTTCTCTTGGAGCACCCAGGTCGATCCCTTCTCCATATTCGCGCGAGCTCGCTGAAGAAGCCCCTGGGCGATGAGGCCCTCGAGGAGTTCCTCCATGACGTCGCCGTGGGTGCAGAGCACGATGTTACGCCCGCGGAACTTCTGCACCAGCCGCAGCACGCTCCCGCCGCCTGCCCCCTCTTCCAACTCCTTGACCGGCTCAACCGGCAGCCGGCGCCTGGCGCCTAGAGGCTCGACCGTTTGCACGCACCGGAGGTAGCCACTTGAAAGGATCTTGTCGATCGGCTCGCGGTCGAGCAGGTTGGCGAGGCCTTCCGCTTGGCGCTGGCCTGACTTGGTCAGGGGCCGCATCCGGTCGTCGCCGCTCCATTCCCCACGGTCGCCCGCCTTCGCGTGGCGAACCACGTATGCAGCGCCCATCAGGGTTGGCGCTATGCGGTCGCTTCGAGGTCGAGGGCGCGCAACAGGGCGCGGTCGCGACGATAGCTGAGCAGGTCGACGGCCTCATCCACCGTGACCCACCGAACTTCATCGACCTCGGTTCCGGTACGGAAGCGGCCGCCGACCACGTCCATCAGCCAATAGCACGCGACTTTGTCCCGACCCTTGTGGTCGGCGTAGGCGGTGCAGCCGAGCGGTGCCACTAGCTTGCAACGAAGACCGGTTTCTTCCTCGACTTCGCGAAGCGCAGTCTCCTCCAGGGTCTCGCCTCGGTCTACCTTCCCCTTGGGGAACGACCAGTCGTCGTAACCGGGACGATGCACGATGGCGACCCGCATCGCGCCCCGTGACCCGTTCCGGCGAATCACGCCTCCCGCGGCCCTGACCAGCTTGGCCTCATCGACGCTCAAGATCTTTGCCGCCATGGACACCCCTTGTGCAATGTGTTGCTGCGACGATGGCTTGGTCGACGCGGCTCTGCCTATATCATCCACCTTCTGAGCCGCTTGCGGTCAAGTTTTTTCCAAACATTGTGCCACGCGGCGCGGTCATGTGCCGCCGTCTCGCGCTCCAGTGCCGTGAGCTCACCCGCCACAAAGGCGCGCGGACCCTTGCCGGTCTCGCGCAACCATTGCTGCGCGGTTACGCTGTCCTGGTGGTCGCCGAGGACGTCCTGCAGCGCCGCCGCGGCTTCGGCGCTCCGCGCGGCGATTTTTCCAGCGATGGGCTCGGCAGCCTCTGCGGCATAGCGCACACGCTTCGCCAGGATTCGAATGCGATGTAATTCCGGATCATCGGGTTGGTCGGCAAGTCCGGTGACGCCTTTGCGCAACTGCTTCCAATCGCGCCGCGCCAACGCCGGGATCACGACCGCGGCACGTTGCTGCGCCTCCGGAGTCAGGGCCGGTGCGCGGGATGCTTCGACGAGCCGCTCCATCAAGTCGATGTAGCGGTCCGACCGCATGTCGAGAACCAACCGGGCGCGTGCCTCCTCGCTCTCCGCCTGAAGCTCGGCCGCGAGGTCGGCCACGGTTGCGGCATCATCCTCGGCAAGCACGACGGTTCGGGACCGAACGCGTTGGGCCATGACCTGCCGGTCGCGCACGCTGCCGAGGCCGCCGCCAAGCCAGCGAAGGTCTTCGCGCAGGGCGTTGGCCCATTCGGTGTCCAGCAGGGTGCGAAAGGTGCGAAGTTGCGAGCGCAACCGCCGGGTGGCGACACGGGCGCGGTGCACGTCCTCTGTATCATCGCCCAGCCGCACGCCCGGGTCATGGCGCATCAGGCTCGCGACCGATACCGCAATTGCGTGGCGCACCAGTTCGCCCGCGGTCGACGCCGACGTCAGCGCCAGCGGGTCCACTTCCGGGACGGCGGTCGCACGCGCCCCAAGCGCCCGCACCAATTTGGAGGCCTGGTCGTCGTCGGCCGCGCCGGCGCCACGCAGGCGCGCAAGGATGGGGTCGAGCAGTCGGTCGGCCGACTGGTCCTTCAGCTCGACCTCCACCTCACGGAAGCGACTCTGCACGCGCAGGCCCTGGATCACCGAGACGTCGTCATCGACGACCTCGGCCAGCAATGTCCCCTCGCGATTCTTGAGCTGCACGCGACGCCGCAACGTGGAGAGGCTGGCCACGGGCACGAGGGTCGCGCGCCGTACATAACCGATGACGAGCGCGACGGCGGCGTCAGGGGGCTGGCTGGCATCGCCGGGGAACTCGAGCTCCCGGCGGGTAAGGGCGGGCCCCTCACTGGTCGAGGGCAGCTTCAGCGTCCAGCCCTCACCCTGCCGGATCCGCAGATTTGCGCCCCATCGAGCAAGCCGGAGGTCCGGCGTGTCGTAGTACACGGTTTCCAGGCGTCGCTCATCGACCGGACTTGTCTCTACGGCTGCGGCGAGGTCCTCGAGGTCCGGAAGGGCAAAGGCCGGAGGGACGGCGAGCTTGACCTCGCGCTCAAGCATCCGGCGCGGATCCGTTGGTCGACGCCGCGCGGGCTTCGGCCAGCTGCTCGAAGACTTGCTGGGCGTTGACGCCCTTATCAGTCGGATGCCTCGACCAAGAACCGTCGGCGTGCAGGTCCCAGGCGAGCACATCGTCCTCGAGCTCGACGTCGAGGATCTGGGCGAGCCGCTCCTGCAACGCCGGGTCGAGGACGGGCACCATCGCCTCCACCCGCCGATCGAGGTTCCGCGGCATCAGGTCCGACGAACCGAGATAGAACTCGGCCGCGTCCCCATCGGGACCGAATCGAAAGATCCGCGAGTGTTCGAGGAACCGCCCGACCAGCGAGCGGACGCGGATCCGGTCGGAAAGGCCGGGCACACCGGGTCGCAGGCTGCAGAGACCGCGGACGATCAGGTCGATCTCGGTGCCGGACTGTGATGCGGCATAGAGCGCTTCGACGATCTCCGGATCGACCAGGCTGTTGACCTTGAGAACGATGCGGCCGCCGCCGGGCCGCGCCCCTTCACGACGAATGAGACGAATGATGTTGGAGCGCAATCCGACCGGTGCGACCAACAGCCGTCCAAAGCGGCGTTGCCGGCTATAGCCGGTCAGGAAGTTGAAGAGCTCCGAGACATCCGCCCCCAGCTCAGGATCCGCGGACAGCAGGCCCACGTCTTCGTAGATCTGCGCGGTCTTCGGGTTGTAGTTACCGGTGCCGACGTGCACGTAACGCCGGATCTGGTCTCCCTCACGGCGGACGACCAGCGCGACTTTGGCGTGGGTCTTGAGCCCGACAACCCCGTACACGACGTGAACGCCAACCTGCTCCAGTGCCTGGGCCCAGGCGATGTTGGCCTGTTCGTCGCCGCGCGCCTTGAGCTCGACCAGCGCCACGACTTGCTTGCCGCTCTCCGCCGCCCGGATCAGCGCGCGGACGATGGGGCTCACCGGACCCGAGGTCCGGTAGAGCGTTTGCTTGATCGCCAGGACATCCGGATCCTTGGCCGCCTGGTCGATGAAGGCCTCCGCCGAGGTCGCAAACGAGTCATAGGGATGGTGGACGAGGATGTCACCATCCCTCAGGGCCTCGAAGATGTCAGCCTGCTCCACGCCCTGGCCCTGCAGACGCCGCTGCGTGACCGGTGTCCATGGCTCGTCCTTGAGGTCCGGACGGTCCAGGCCGTAAATCGCCCAGAGGCTGCTCAGGTCAAGCAGACCGTCGACACGGTAGACATCGGTGGGCTCCAGCTCGAGCTCGCGGACGAGCAGATCAAGCACCTCGCCAGACATCGCCGCATCCACCTCGAGTCGTACCACCTGCGCCCGGCGCTGCACGCGGCGTAACTCGCTCTGGATCGCCGCCAGCAAGTCGGCGGCCTCTTCGTCGACGAGGTCGAGGTCCGCGTCCCGCGTCACTCGGAACGGATGCTGGCTCACGATCTCCATTCCTAGGAAGAGCACCTCCAGGTGCGCGGCGATGACCTGCTCGAGCGGAACAAAACGCGCCCCATCGGGCAGGGGGATGAACCGAGGCAGCAGCGGCGGGACCTTGACGCGGGCGAAGCGCATCTGGTGGCGCACCGGGTCGCGGACCATCACCGCCAGGTTGAGCGAGAGGTGCGAGATGTAGGGGAAGGGATGCGCCGGATCGACCGCCAGCGGCGTCAGCACCGGGAAGATGCGGGCGCGAAATTCGGCGGCGAGGAAATCGCGATCGGCCTCCTCGAGCTGCGCCACCGTGGCGATCGAAACGCCGTGCTGCTCGAGGGCTGGCGCTACCCTGTGGGTGAAGAGATTGGTGCTGCGCTCCAGCAGACTGCTTGCTCGCTGGTGGATCGCGCGCAGCTGCTCGCCGGTGGTCATGCCGTCCGGAGAGGTCTGCGGCAGGGCGGCATGTACCTGCTCCTTCAGGCCGGCGACCCGGACCTGGAAGAACTGGTCGACGTTCTCACCGAGGATCGCGAGGAAGCGCACCCGCTCGAGCAGGGGGAGTGACCCGTCCTCCGCGATGGCGAGCACCCGCTCGTCGAAGTCGAGCTGAGATAGCTCGCGGTTGATGTAATGCGACTGGGTGGGACTCGGCGCCGTGGCTGCCTGCACGGGCGGGTCCTGGATGATGGCCGGATCCTGCACCGGGGGCGTTGAAACAGCCGAAAATTGGCCGGACAGTGATACTGGCGCAGCCTGGGCAGCCGAGAACGCTACGGATTGGAGTGGCGTTTCCCCCACTCGATCAGTATAGATAGGCCCGGTTAAGGGGCGGCTTGCGGCGCAGACAGACTTGCGGACAACCTCCTATGCGCGCTCCAGGAGCCAGTCCATGGCCGCCTCACCGGACCTGAGGACGGAGATGTGTCCGTCCTCCGGCCGCAGCCAGAGTTCTGCCGAGGGAATGCGACCCGCGAGCCATTTGCCGTGCGAACTGGGCGCGATCCGATCCTGACCCCCCTGCACGATCAGCACGGGCACGCTGCCTTGCGCGGGGTCAAAGCCCCACGGGGCGACATACGCCAGGTCGTCGTCTACCATACCGCCCAGGCCGCCCTATAGGGCGCGCCCACTGATGACGCCCAGCCAGTGCCAGGCGCCCTTCAAAGCGGCGTGATCCGCCGGGGTGAAGAGTTCCGGATCGAACTCGCTGGATGTCAGGTAGTTCATGAGCGCGGCGCGTCCGGCTGCGGCCGCGCGCAGCTCCGCGGCACCGGCGGGCGCCATGCCGGCGAACCAATCCAGTCCCTGCACGCCGTATGGCGCTAGTCCGGAGACGGACACCGCACCGATGAGGCGCTCTGACAGGAGCGCGCCGCATGCCAGGGCATGTCCGCCGCCACCGGAATGCCCCAAGACCGCGAATCGCCCGAGGTCCAAGGCATCGGCGATAGCGGAGACGTCGGCGGCCGCCGATGCCACATCGCGCCCTGGGTGGGGCGTGGATCCGCCGTACCCCGGCCGGTCATAGGACACCCAGCGGATGCCACGCTGGTCGGCGGCAGGCAGCAGCGGCTCGGGCGGCTCGCCAAGGTTCGGCGTGCCGTGGTGCCAGAAGATGGTGAGGCTGGCGTCCGCATCATCCGCGCGCGTGTCGTAAATATGCAGCCGGCGACCGTCGCTCAGCTCGAGATCGCGCTGGTTCACCGCGGTTATCAGGAGCGCCTGAACTCCTGCACCGCCCACATGTTGCCGTCAGGGTCCTCAAAGAAGACGTAGCGGGAACCCGGAGACCCTTCGGGTCCCAGCTGCTGCACCGCGCCGACCGGGACGCCACGCCCGGCGAGCGCCTCGCGCGCAGCATCGATGTCCTGGACGACCAGCTGGACGCCTTTGACCGAACCGGGTTTGCCGAGCGGCAGGCCCTCGCCGATCACAACCGAACATGCGGAGCCGGGGGGTGTCATCTGCACGACGCGCATGCCCTCTGTCGGGCGAACGTCGTGGTCGAGGTGGAAGCCGACCTTCTCGGTGTAGAAGGCCTTGGCGTTCTCGATGTCGGAGACGGGGATGGGTACGACCTCGAGCTTCATCTCGATGCTTTTGGCGGTTTCGATTTGCGGTGGCATTCTTTTTCCTCCTTATCTAGCTGAGATCACCATCCGACGTTGGCAAGGGTTGGGAGGCTCACCGCGTCGGTGACCACGATCCCCTGCCTTCGGCTGAAGAGAATCAGCGGGAGACGAGGCTCGAACCCGCCCAGGAACCAGCGACTGGATATCGTGGGCTTCTCAACAGCGTACCCTTACTCACCCCCTCTTCAGGAACCGTGTGAGGCGTACCCACCGTCGTGTCCAGTCTGGCGAGCGCTATGGAGACCGCAATACGTTCGAATCCGCTACGGGCTATGACCCTCAAAGCCGTCATCTGGTGGGAAGGTGCGCTGCCGGGAAAGGCAGCGTCAGCCGATTCGCAAAGCCGCCGGGCCGAGTCGCTCGAGGAGCCGGTCACGAAGCATTTCAAACACGTGACGCTCACGCATCCATAGGAGCTTCACGGAGCGACCGTCGGCCAGTTTCAAGCGCAAGCGGCCGGTAATCAGGCCGCCGCGGAGGGAGGCCCCACGAATCTGGGCCCACGGAATCCAGTGGTTGGTCCGTTTGCGAGACAGCAGGTCGTTGATTTCAGTCATATCGAAGTCTCGGGGGCTTGACCGTCGCGCTGCGCCGTCGAATGCGGCCGCCTGGCCTGGGCCGAAGCTCTTGTCGATTGTCGCTGCCCATCCGAGGCTGAGTCGAAGCAGGCCATCCGGGCAGAGCCACAACTCACCGTGCACCCAGTCGGCCCATCCGGTAGTGCACGACGTCGTAAGGAGAACCGAGTTCTGGCCGGCCGCTCCCGATGCTGCCTCGTCTGCTGGCCCTGCTAATGCTGCCATCGCGATCCTATGACGCCAAGCCGCCAGTATGCTTGCCGGTAGCTCGTCCAAACTGGTGTACCCCATTCTTTACCACGATCCACTCAAGGGAACGAGTCATAACCGTTCGACTAGTGTCCGCCACGGGCTATGACCCTAATTTGGCGGCATTGCCAGGGCTCCTTCACCAGGAAAGGGCTGGCCTCACCTAAATCCGTGTGAAATCGTAAGTCCACGCGCAATCGGTTACCGGCTCTGGTGTTGAGAAAGTGAGGCCATCGCCGAAATAAACGTTCGTATATACGCTGTACTGCTGCCCTGGGATTTCGCCCGTGACCCCAGTCGGAGAGTCGCGGTTGTTGGTGTAAAAGTCCAGCCTGAACCATTCCTTTCCATCCGCCCCCGCGAGTTGAAGTCGGATTGCACAGCCGCCCACTCCTTCCTCTACGGTGACACGGTAGCGGCCGGCCGGAAGGTATCCAAGGTCAGCAGCGGTCCCTCGTCCATGGAGGACAATCGTGTTGCCCCGATGCTCGATCCGGGTTCCAGGGCCTTTCCCTAGATTAGTGAGAGCGAGTGCGCTCCCGACCACGACGCACAGTAGGAGTGCCCCAGCCGCACCCGCCTTCCATAGCTTCATTGCGTCCTTCTTTTTCGTGGGTCCGCCATACTCGAAGAACGCATCCGTGCGGCGGTTCCGGCACCTACTCCTAGCGTTCGATTAGTGGCCTCCACGGGCTACTATCTGTCTCCGGGCCTCACAGCGCGCCCGTCTGCGCTGATTCTGCTCAAAGCAATCTGGTCCGTCAGGACTCTCGGGCCCTGAGCCACCCGAGGGCATCGGACTCGTTATCCGGGATATCGAGCCATCCTCCGAGTGCGTTTCCGTACTGGCAATTTGCTTGATCTTTGGCCTCCTCGATTGTTGGATGCCACGTGTCACCGGCGAATGCGCCGTCTTCCGCAAATCGAAATAGAAAGAATCCCTCGGCCGTCAGTTCGATCGTCAAGAAGCGCGCTGCCGGCATAGACGTCCGCTGGCTGCTCGCACCACCCGACTCGGGTGGAATGCCGCTGGAGTGAATCCGGCGAGTTGACGGACTGGCCGCGACTAGAGCTCCTATTCGCATATCTAACGACTAGTCAACGATACTCCCGCTCTATGGCACGAAACGAACGGGCCGAAAACTCACTCTTTAATAGCAAGAGACTGTCAAGGTTGAGGTGGATGTCCCAAAAGGTGGCCGAGAACCCGCCCTATAGGGGTAGCGACATGCCCACGTCCAAATCGCCCACTGAAAAGGCCCTTTAAAGAGTGGATTTAACAAAACGTGTCTCAAAACCGGCTCTTTTAGAAGTAGAGCGCCGAAACGACCGCGAGACCGGCTTTTGACGGATACATGAAACGCCGCCGCTCTTTACGGGATAGGTGAGTCCGACGCCGGGCCCACTCTTTAAGCAATAGATGGATTCGGACGACGGCTCAGGACACGATACGCAGCCAGGGCCGACCAGGGCTGGCGGGCAGCCGTGATGCGTTACCTCCGCGACAGCGAGCCGAGTCCTCAACAACAGCCTGGGCTCGATGACGACGTGGGTTCAATCGATGACCGTCGGGACTTCGTTTCGGCCGACGCTTCTGTCCCTTCGCTTCCCAGGTCTTCGTTTCAGGGAGCGAAGGGTGAAAGGAGGTCGCTGAGTATTCAGCCGCGAGTTCAGCCCTCTTCCGCGTTCACACCGGGACGGACTCCTATTCCCACTCGTCCTTTCATTCTTCGCTCGATGCCCAAGCACACCACCACTCCTCTCACCCAGGAGCAGACGACTCAACTTCTCTTGTCCCTCACCCAGCGAGACCGCGCTATCCTCCAATCCCTCTACGACTACCGCTACCTCACCACCCTCCAGATCCATCAGATCTTCTTCCCCAGCATTCGATCCACCCAGCTGCGGCTGCAGTACCTCAGGCACCACGGTCTTGTCTACCGCTGGAAGATGTTCGAATCCCCCGGCGTGACCCGCCGCCCGTCGCTCGTTCTGATCACGCCTCGGGGCGCCCAGCTCCTCGCCGACCTCCACGGTGAGGCGCCATGGCCCTACGTCCACCGGGCCAAGGATGCGCGCGACCACTGCTGGCATGTGGTCCACGACCTCGAGGCCAACGGCTACTTCATCGACCTGGTGCTCGCCAGCCGGCTCGGCATGCGGGAGGGGCTGCTCCGCTGGGTGGGCGAGGAAACCTGTCGCGCTGATCGCCGGCTCTTCGCCAAGGAAAACCGACGACCGGTGGCCACGCCCGACGGGGCTGGCTGGTACCTGGTTGGCGGTCGGATCATCCGGTTCGACCTGGAGTGGGACCGGGGCGCGGCCTCGATGAGCCGCCTTCGACACAAGGTGCGGACTTCGGTGCGCTACTTCAAGGACCTGCGCGATGCCGATCGGGTTCACGTCCTCTTTGTGCTTTCTCGAGCCTCTCGAGAAGAGGCCCTGCGTCCGATCATCCAGGACGAGCTCGATGAGGATTCCTGCCGATTCTGGACCTCCAGCGTCGAGCGCCTGGAGGTTGAGGGTCCACTGGGTCGACTCTGGTGCGCGGCCGAGGAGGTGGAGGCAGAGCATGGATGGCCGCCGCCACCGCGCAGGGAGGTTGTGACGATGCCGCGGCGGCGGCTAACGGAGCTGCCGCCCTACGAGAAGTCGGAAAGGACGATCAGCGACTGCATCGGCACGCCCGGGTGGTGGGAACGCCGGCCGGGCGGCGGCGAGGTGCTCTGATTCGGCAGGGGTCGGACTTCGGCCCCCCGGCCACAGGGATCTCCGAGTTCCCTCCTGACGTGATCGAAACCCTTGAGGTCCTCGTGGAGATTGAACTATCGCGTCAGTGCCGGCTCTTGCGTGGCGCATCTCCGGTCGAGCGGGAAGTCAGGTCTCCCGCTCAGGCTGAAGTCACCGGAACCATGCAGCGGTCGAAGGCGATGAAAAGTCTTGACGCGTCAGAAGCAACGCGTGATGATGCCGTCCTGACATGAGTCGTTCGCTCGCATCGCCTTCAGCACGCGATCGCACCCGAAGCACCGCCCTTGTCTACGTCCGCGTCTCGAAGTACGACGAGAACGCCCATCAGATTAGCCCGGCGGCACAACTCGACCGCTGCAAAGCGCTGCCAGCGCTGGCAGGCTTGACGGTGGAGGCCTTTCAGGACCTCGACCTTTCTGGCAAGAGCACCAAGCGGCCCGACTTCCAACGGATGCTGGCGCGCCTGCGCCAGGGCGACGTGGCGCTGGTCGCCTGCTACAGCGTCAGCCGGCTCTCGCGGTCGGTGCGTGACCTCTACGACACGCTGCAGCGCTTCGACGACGTCGGGGTTGGCTTCGTCTCCGCCACCGAGCCGATCGAGACCGCAACCCCGATGGGACGCGCCTTCCTCGGCATCCTGGCGGTGCTTGCCCAACTGGAGCGCGAACAGACCTCGCAACGCGTGGGCGACATGCTCGGTCACCTTCGCAGCCAGGGCCGACTGCTGGGCTCGCTACCGGCTGGCTACGTCCGGAGTGCCGAGCGCACGGTCGTCGTCGACGAGGCCGTTGCCCCCACGATTCGGCTGATCTTCGAACGCTATGCCACCGGCGCCTACTCCTTCCGCACGCTCGCCATCTGGCTGAACAGCCAGGCGATCAAGCCCATCTGCTCCAAGGGCGGCAACGCGAAGGCGCCGGCGGTCTTATGGTCCAACGACGTGCTGAAGGAGATCCTGAAGCGACCCACCTACGCCGGGCTCTTGCCGGTGCCGCGTGACATCGGCCGGCAGGCGCGTCTCCGCGGTGAGGACCAATCACCGATGGCTGGCGACCTGCCGGCGATTGTTTCTCGCGAGGTCTGGCAGCGCTGCCAGGAGATCAGGACGCGACACCGGCCGGCAAAGATCGCCGGCGTGCGGTCTCGCAAACTGGGCTCGCGCTTCCCGCTGTCGTGGTTGCTACGCTGTGTCGAGTGCGGCGCTTCCATGCGCGGCACCAGCCATGGCGACTCGGGCCATGCGATCCGCTACTACGTCTGCTCGGATCGCCACCGCTACGCCAGCTGCAAGGCCCCGCTGGCCCGCGCGGACGCGCTGGAGGCCGAACTGGCGGGCTGGCTTGCCAAGTGCCATCCAGACGAGCGCCTGGAGGACGCGGCGCAGGCACTGGTCGAGCGCGGCATGCGTCAGCGCCAAACACTGCCGCGCGAATGGGACGAACGACGCACCGCCAAGGAGCTCGAGGGCCGACGCAAACGAACCGCGCTGGTGTTCGAGATGGGGCTGATTTCGGAAAGCGAGTTTCGGGACAGCGTCACCGTGATCGAAGCGCAGCTGGCCCAGCTCAAGGCGCAGCCGGAGGTGCCCACCATCCGACAGTTCTCGGCCCGACTCACCGACCTGATGGCCGCCTGGACGGACGCCGACCTTTCGCAGCGAGGCCGGCTGGTAGCCAGCATCCTTTCGGAAATTCAGGTCCGGGACCGGCGGATCGCCGGGATCCGCCCTCGTCCCGGCTGGGCTCCCTACTTCGAGGAGCTCCTCACCACGATTGGTTCCAGAGAGCGGGAGACGAGACTCGAACTCGCGACATCGACCTTGGGAAGGTCGCGCTCTACCAGCTGAGCTACTCCCGCTCGGCAAGCCGGATTTTAGCATCGCCCTTTCGAATCTCCTGGCACATCGGCCAGATGACCGAGATCAGCTCCGCCATCCGCGAGGCGGTCCGCTTGATCTGGGCGGCGTCGAAAACCTCGATCGCATAGGTTTCGTACAGGCGCACCCAGCCGCGATCCCACGGCTCCAGGTCGAGCTGCTGGCCCAACCGGGCCTTGATCATCAGCAGCTGCCCAGCCAGACCGTTCGCGATCCGGTCGTTGATCGCCGGCTCGGCTTCCAGATGAAGCCCCAACTCGAGCCGGCCGTTGTTCGCGTGCCACCAGGCTTCGAAGTGCAGTCGCGGGTCATCGAAGAACCACTGCGCCTGGCTCGAGCGCGCGCGATGGCGAACTCCCCTCATCTGGACGGGGAGCGCCGCCTCGACCCGCGGGGGCAGCGCTCGAAAAAATCCGGCCGTTCGGACGAATCGCCGCTCGCGCCGCGCGGACTGGCGACGCACCGTCGGAGGAGCCGGCACCGTTTCCTAGCGAGCCGCCGCCGCACTGCCTACGTCACCGCCGCCGACGGCGGTCTTAACCAGCGCGCTGTATCGATCGGCCAGCGCCCTCGCCTTCTCTGAATCGTCCATGCTGACGATGATGTGGTAGCGGGGCATGTCGGGATCCGGCAGCACCAGCACCCATCCGCCGTCGACGAAGACCTTGATGCCATCGGCCAGGTCGACCGGCTCGTCCCGGTGCAGTTCCACCATGGTCCGCATCACACGGCCCTTGGCGTCCCAGGGCACCGTTTCGAGGCGATGCTCGTAGGCCGCGTGTGGGATCTCCTGACGGATCGCCGACACCGGCCGCCGATCCGTGGCCAGCAACTCCAGCAGCTTGATGAGCGTGAAGATCGCATCGAATCCCAACAGATGGTCCGGGAAGGCATACCCGCCATTCGCGTCGGACGCGAGCCTCGCCTGGTGCTGTTGCGCCGCCCGCAGCAGCGCCGACGGCTCACCCTTACCCGGCACGAAGTGTGAACCCGCCAGCTGACGCACGAGGGCGGCAATCGTCTGGGGAACGGTCGCCGGGGCCACGAGAACTCCCGGCTTGGATTTCAGCGCCAGCGTGGCGAGCACACCCAGCGCCCCGTGATGGTCGATCAACCCGCCCTGCTCATCGATGAGGAAGATGCGCTCCGACCCGTAGTCGATGTAGGCACCAAGATTGCAGCCGAGCGTCCGGGTAATCAGCGCCGACTGCCGGCGCGCCTCGTCGAAGGCCTCGTTGGTCTTGGACTGATAGGTCTCATCGAACCCGGCGTTGAGCGGAATCGCCTCGATGTTCAACTCCTTGAACAGACGGGGCAGCACAAGCGACGCACTCCCGTGGTCGAAGTCGACCAGCACTTTGAAGTGCCCCTGCCGCACTGCCTCGACGTCGATCAATCCGATCAAGCCGTCGATGTACGAATCGATGGCGTCCGGCGGGTAGGTAATGTCTCCCATCTCATAGAAATGCACCCGTCGGATATCCTCGCGGAAAAACACGTTTTCCAACTTGCGCTCCGCTTTCTTGTCGAGCACCACGCCGTTGGCGTCGAACATCCGGATGTCGGCCGACCGGCTGTCGAGCGGCGACATCTGGATATGGACGGCTCCGGCGATCCGATGGTCGCGCGCGTAGTACTGGATTACCGGGATAGGCAGCTCGCTCAGGTCGATGATCGAGGCGCCCGACGATATCATGCCTGCCACCATGGCGCGCTTGATCATGCGTGAGGGGCGCTGGCCGTCACGGGCGGCGGCGATCGCGGCACCCTTGGGAAAGAGGGCGGCGAAGGACGCGCCCAGGCGGGCGCAGTACTCCGGCGTGAGCTCGATGTTCACCAGCCCGACGAGCCCGTAGGAGCTGAAGAGTCCGCGCTTGTAGTGGCCGGCCCAGATGATGCTCTCGTGCACGGTCGAGCCGGGCTCGATCTCCTTGTCGGGCCAGATCTTGACCCCGGCATCGATCGTCGACCCCTCACCGACCACGACGTCGTCGCCGATCACGGCCCCTTCCTCGAGCAGGCAGCTGTTTTTGATGGTGACGTGGCGGCAGACAATCGCCTGGCGTAACCGCGAGTTCTCACCCAAGTAGGAATAGGTCCAGACGACGGAGTTACTCACCTTCGTGTTCTCGTCGATCACCGAGAAATTCCCGACGCAGACCGGCCCATTGATGAAGACGCCTGCCTTGAGCTTGCAGTCGTTACCGATGTAGGCCGGGCCGTTGATCTTGACGTCGTAGCCGATCTCGACGTTCTCACCGATCCAGACGTTGCCGTAGCGACGCTCGCCGGGGATCTCGACGTCGACCCGTCCCTCGAGCGCATCCCAGTTCGCCTGGTAATACGTCTGGATGTTGCCGATGTCACACCAGTAGCGGGGCGCCAGGAACCCGTAGAGGGGCATGGCGTTGGCCAGCATCTTGGGGAAGACGTCGCTGCTCCAGTCGACGACTGTCGCCGGCGGCAGCAGGTCGAGGACCTTGGGCTCGATCACGTAGATCCCGGTATTGACCTGGTCGGAGAAGACCTCGCCCCAGGAGGGTTTCTCGAGGAAGCGCTTGATGGTTCCGTCCGGGTTGGTGATGACCACGCCGAACTCCAGCGGGTTCGCCACCGAGGTCAGCACGATGGTCGCCGCCGCGCCCTTTTCCTTGTGGTAGCGCATCACCTCACCCAGGTCGATGTCGGTCAGCGCGTCGCCGCTGATCACGATGAACGGCTCGTCGAGAAACTCCTGCGCATTCTTGACGCTGCCGGCGGTCCCCAGTGGACTGTCTTCCACGACATAGGTGATGTCGACGCCGAAGTCTGAGCCGTCTCCGAAGTAATCGCGGATCGCGGACCCGAGATATTGCAAGGTGACCACCACGTCGGTGATGCCGTGGGTGCGCAACAGCCGCAGGATGTGCTCCATCACCGGCTTGCCGACCACCGGCACGAGCGGCTTGGGGATCCCACTGGTTAGCGGCCGGAGCCGCGAGCCCTCGCCACCGGCCATCACGACGGCCTTCATGCGACCTGCCCCACCGTCTTGCCGATCCGATCTCGCAAGAACGCTGCCGACTCCTCGGGCTTGACGACGTTGATCCACATCCCGGTGCCCAGCTCGAAGCCGGCCGCGGTGCTGAGTTTCGGGATCAGCTCCAGGTGCCAGTGATAGGCGTCGGAGGCATCGGCCTTGAACGGCGCACTGTGGATGAAGTAGTTGAAGGGCGGGTCATTGAGGCCCTCCTGCAGGGCCTTGAGGGTGAGTTGCAGCGCCTCCGCGAACGCCGGCTTCTCCGTGGTCAGGTCGAGGTCGCCGAATGACGCCACGTGCCGGCGCGGCATGATCCAGGTCTCGAAGGGCGTCCGCGCCGCGTAAGGCGCAAAGACAAGGAAGCCCTCGTTCTCGAAGACGACGCGCGTCCCGGCGCGTCGCTCATCATCAAGAGTGCGGCAGAAGACGCACGCGGCGTTCGCCTCGTGGAAGCGGCGCGCGCCGTCCAGCTCGACGTCGACGCTCGGCGGCTGCAGCCCGATCGCGTAGAGCTGCGAGTGCGGGTGCTCGAGCGAGGCGCCCGCCGGACGGCCGTGATTGTAGAGGATCAAGGCGTGCTCGAGCCCTGGGTTGCGCGCGTGTTCCTGGTAGCGGTCGACGTACGACTGGACGATCTCCTCCACCTGTCGCCGCGGCAGCATCGCGGTGGGCACGCGGTGATCCGGGCTGCTGATCAGCACCTCGCAGGCGCCAATGGCATCGCGCTGCCAGAAGCGGCCATCACGGTGCTCCTGCCCGTCCGCTTCGGGCCGGAAGGCGGCGTAGAGGTTTGGCACCACACGAACCGACCAGCCCTCGCCGTTCGCCGGCAGCCCTGGAGCGCGATAGGCAAGGACCTCGGGCGGCGTCATCGACTCGTGCCCCGGACAGAAGGGGCAGACGTCACGGGCGGGGACCGATTCCTTGGCTGCCTGCGTGAACGAATCCGGGCGGCGGGCGCGTTCCGTCGCGACGGCCACCCACCGCCCTGTGATCAAGTCCTGCCGTATTTGGGGCAACCCGCACGCTCCTGAGGAAACAACGCCGAAAACCCGAGACTGTTTTCATTATCGACGGTCGCCTCTGAGAACGTCCTGAAGCCGGCCTTCCGTGCGCCGAGACGTCCGCTACGCGACCCGCTCGCCACCCTTGAAGACGGCCCACACCCGCCAGAGCGCGCGCGGATCGCTGAGGGGATCGCCATGCACCAGGACGAGGTCGGCGGGATCACCGGGCCGGAGCCGGCCCGCATGGTCGACACCCAGCAGCTCGCCGCCTCGCCAGGTCACCGCGGCCAATGCCTCGTGCGGCTCGAGCCCCGCCTCGACCAGCTGCTCGACCTCCCAGGCGAGGTGGCCCGCGCGCACGGAGCCGCCGCCGAAATCCGAGCCGGCCGCGATGCGGACCCCGGCCCGGTGCGCGGCCTTGATGGCCGCAAACGCCCCTTCGCGCCTTGCCGCGAGCCGGCGCTTGCTCTCGTCGCTGGTGAAGCGCTCGATGCGGGTCGTCCGCGCGAAGGTGGCCCAGCTCGCGAGGACCGAGAGCGTGGAGACGAGCGCGACGTTGTTCGCCCGCATGGTGGCCGCGGTCGCATCATCGAGCTCCATGCCGTGCTCGATCGAATCCACGCCGGCCTCGGCGCCGACACGCGCGCCGTCGAGGATGGTGGCGTGGGCAGTGATCTTCCGGCCTCGGCTGTGCACGGCCTTGCACGCCTTGCGAACGTCATCCGCCGTGAATGGACAGCGGTCGGAGCGGTCCGGCGGGTCGAGCATGATCTTGACGAAGTCGGTTCCCGAGTCGAGCTGCGCGAGCGCCGCCGCCCGCAGCCCGTCGCCGTCCTTGACGGGCACGGTCATCGGCAGATAGCCGTCGGTCGCGATCCAGGTCCCGGCGACCCGGATATACGGCGTTCCGGCCTGCCCCGCCATCTCCTGGCGAACCTCTAGACTGACCGCCCGGCCGTCGAGGCCGGCCGGCGAGCCGACGTCGCGGGCCCACAGGATGCCGGCCTGCACCAGGCGATCCGCGTTCCGTCGCGCCGTCTCGCGCAAGAGCTCGGGCGGGTCCGAGCCGCGCTCGATCCAATGGCTGCCCCCGGGCATCGTCAGGTGACTGTGGGCATCCACGAAGGCCGGCACGATCGTGGCGCCGCCGCCGTCGAGCAGCTCGGCATCGCCGGGATCCGACTCCTCGGGCGACAGCCACGCAATCCGGCCGTTCTCGACCAGGAGGCTGACGCCGACCTCCAGGGTTGCCGAGTGGCCATCGGCCAGGCACGCGTCACGAATCAGCAGGCGTGAGGTCATGCCGTTACCGGCGCCGGCTGCTCCTTGAGCCGGATCACCGGACCAAGGAAGATCCAGAGCGCGGCCAACAGCGACAGGATGCCGCCGAGCACAATCGTCTGCACGAGGCCGATCGAGGTTCCCAGGATCCCGCCGACGAACGCCCCGATCGGGATCGTGCCCCAGACGATGGTTCGCATCGTGGCGTTCATGCGCCCCTGGACCCGGTCCGGGGTGATCGCCTGTCGCAGGCTCACCTGGCTGATGTTGTAGATCGGGCCGGTCAGACCCTCGAGAAAGCCAAGCGCCGCGAGCACCGGCACCGGCGGGGCGACGAGAGCGACCGGGGTCGCCAGCAGGGCGAGTCCGCCCACAGCGATCGACCCTCCCAGGGTGGGCCCGATGCCCAGCCTGCGAGCGACCCAGGCGGCCAGGAATGCGCCGATCAAGCCCCCGACGCTGCCCACGGCGAAGACGATGCCAACCTCGGCGGCGGATAGGTGCAGCCGGCGATAGGCAAACACCAGGAAGACGGCGCCGAAGATAATGTTCGAGCCGAGGTTCGTTGTCGCGGTGCAACCGGCGATCCGCCACAAGAGCGGGTTCTTGAACACCACCTCGAGCCCCTCCTTCACTTCGGGAATGAAGCCGATCGCCCCACTCGCCGTGCTCGGCTTCGGCTGGGGCTCGGGCGTTTTGATCGCGATCAGAGCCAGCGCGGAAAGGAGAAACGACAGCGCATCGACGGCAACCGCCCTCGCGCCCCCGATCCACTGGATCAGGAAACCGGCGACGGCCGGCCCCGCGACCTGCGCGGTGGAGCGGCTGATCTCGAGCTTCGTGTTGCCCTCGAGCAAGTTTGGACGGTCCACCAGCGCGGGGAGGTAAGACTGGTAGGAGACGTCGAAGAAGACCGTGCAGACGCCGGTCACGAGCGCGACGATGTAGAGCTGTTCCAGCGTCAGGAGGTTGAGCAGGTAGGCGGCGGGGATCGACCCGATGGCCACCATGCGGCCGAAGTCGCAGGCGATCATGATCGGGCGGCGCCGAAGCCGATCGGCGTAGACGCCGGCGACCAGGCCCAGGGTGGGAAAGGCCAGGAACTCGAGTGCCGACAGTACCCCAACCTGGAAGGGGCCCGCGTGCAGGATCAGGATCGCCACGGTGGGAACGGCCAGGAACGTCACCTGGCTTCCGAACTGGCTGACCGTTTCGCCGGTCCAAAGTTTGAGGAAGTCCCGGTGCCGCCAGAGCTTACCCTTCAGCATCGGTTGATTATCGCGTTGACCCGGTTCGGCCGGCTCCCGTACCCCGCCCGGCCGGAAGACGTCCCGAACTCGCCCAGATGACGGTTTGTCACCGGGGCTGATAAACTCGGATCGATCTCAGGGTGTCCGCTTCTATCGACGCCTCCCCCCTAAGCCAGCACTCGCCCGACCGTGGAGCCGCTTCGCTGCGCAGCCATGAAGCCGCTCCGCGCCGGGGACAGGGGCGCGCCCATGGCTGACCTGCTTCGCGTCGTCAATCTCGAAACCCACTTCCGCACCGGGGACGGTATCGTGCGGGCGGTCGACGGCATCTCGTTTTCGATTCCGCAGGGCGAGACCATGGGGCTGGTCGGTGAGTCAGGCTGCGGCAAGAGCGTGACGGCCCTGAGCATCATGCGACTGCTCGACTACCCCGGCGAGATCGCGGGCGGGCGCGTCATCTTCGAGGGCAAGGACCTCACCGAGCTGGAGATGGACGACATGCGCAAGATCCGCGGCTCCGACATCGCGATGATCTTCCAGGAGCCCATGACGTCCCTCAACCCGGTCTACACGGTGGGCGACCAGATCGCGGAGGCCGTGCAGCTGCACATGAAGCTCTCCCGCGCTGATTCCTGGAAACGGGCCATCGAGATGCTCGACCTGGTCCGGATTCCCTCCCCCGAGCGCCGGGTCAAAGACTACCCGCACCACATGTCCGGTGGCATGCGGCAACGCGTCATGATCGCGATGGCGCTGTCCTGCGACCCCAAGCTGCTGATCGCGGACGAGCCCACGACGGCGCTTGACGTCACCATCCAGGCGCAGATCCTCGACCTGATGCGGGACCTGCAGGCCCGCCTCAAGACCTCGATTCTCCTGATCACCCACGACCTGGGCGTCGTGGCCGAGATGTGCAAAGACGTAGCCGTCATGTACGCCGGGCAGATCGTCGAGCAGACAAACGTCCAGACGCTGTTCGAGTCGCCGCAGATGCCCTACACCGAGGGGTTGATGAAATCCATCCCCCGACTGGGGATGAGCCAGGACGCCAAGCTTGCGGTCATTCGCGGGACGGTTCCCAATCCGCTACGGTGGCCGGCCGGTTGCCGGTTTGCCCCACGCTGCGACTACCGCTTCGACAAGTGCGCCAAGCAGCCGCCGCTGTTCGAACTGGGTGACCAGAGGGCAGCCTGCTGGCTGGTCGAGTCGGGCCGGCGAAAAGTCTCGACCGTGATCGAGGCGATGCCGAGCAAGTCGTCTGCTGCGCGGTCCGATGCGGGCCGGACCAGCGGGTCGACGGCCGAGGCCTGATTCGCTCATGGAAGCAGCCGGCGCCCCGACCCTGAAGCCTGGTGAGAGCACACTTCGTCCCGTGCTCGTGGCTGGGGGCGCCGCGCCCTTGCTGCGTGTGCGCGGGTTGTGCACCTACTTTCCTGTCCGCCGCGGCTTGCTGCAGCGCACCATCGGCCACATCAAGGCTGTCGACGGTGTCGACCTGGCGGTCAAGCAGGGCGAGACGCTCGGGTTGGTAGGCGAGTCGGGGTGCGGCAAGTCCACGCTGGGCCGGACGATCCTGCGGCTGATCGAGCCCACCGCCGGGACGATCGAGTTCGAGGGCAAGGACATCACGAAGATCTCGAGGCGCCCCATGAAGAAGGTGCGCGCGGACCTGCAGATGATCTTCCAGGACCCGATCGGCTCGCTGAACCCCAGGATGTCGATCGGCGACATCGTCGGTGAAGGCCTGCTCGTGCATGGCGTCCGCCGGCGTCGACGGCGCGAGAATATCGTCCGTGAGGTGCTGATGAAGGTCGGGCTCCGGCCCGAGTACCTGAACCGTTACCCGCATGAGTTCTCGGGCGGCCAGCGGCAGCGTATCGGCATTGCGCGGGCCCTCGCCCTCAACCCGAAAATGATCGTCGCCGACGAACCGGTCTCGGCCCTCGACGTCTCGATCCAGTCGCAGGTTCTCAACCTGATGGTCGAGCTGAGACGCGAGTTCAATCTGACCTACATCTTCGTCGCCCACAACCTGGCGGTCGTCGCCTATATCAGCGATCGGATCGCGGTGATGTACCTGGGCAAGATCGTGGAACTAGCGGCCTCCCAGGAACTCTACGATCGACCACTGCATCCCTACACCCAGTCGCTGCTGTCGGCGATTCCCAACCCGGATCCGGGCCACCGGCGCGAACGGATCAAGCTCACCGGGGATGTGCCAAGTCCGTACAACCCGCCCTCGGGATGCCACTTTCGGACCCGCTGCCCGCTGGCTCGGGCCAAGGGGACCCAGAACGGGATCTGCGCCGAAGAGGAGCCGCCGCTCAAGGAATGGCGGAGCGGTCACTTCGCGGCCTGCCACTTCGCCGGCGAAACGGCGTAGACCACCCGCTCAGGACCGGAGCGACGCCGTCCCGCGCTAGCGGATGATCTTCGGATCGAGCGCGTCGCGCAGGCCGTCGCCGATGAAGTTGATGCAGAGCACGGTCGCGACGACCGCCAGGCCGGGGAACGTGATCCACCACCAGTTGCCCTGCACCAGCACGCCCTGCGCGCCGGCCAGCGTCGAACCCCAGGAGTAGTTGGGCGGCTGGATGCCAAACCCGAGGAAGCTGACGAACGCCTCGAGCACGATGTTATTGGCGATCCCCAGGGTGAAGGCCACCACGATCGGCCCCACCGCGTTCGGAAGGAGATGACGGAAGATGATTCGGCTGTTGGGGACGCCCAGGGCCCGGGCCGCCTCCGCGAACTGCATCTCGCGCAACGAGAGAAACATGCTTCGCACGATGCGCGAGATCGAGGGCCAGCTCAGCAGTCCGAAGATCAGTGCGATCTTCCAGGGTGAGGCTTCCCCGAAGACCCTGGCGGCCAGCGGCACCAGCAGCAGGGCCGGGACGGTCAGGAAGACATCGGTGATGCGCATCAGGACGGCGTCCAGGGCATGGCCGAAGTAGCCGGCCGTCGCCCCCCAGCCGACGCCGATGATCACGGCAATCACCATCGACCCGATGCCGATGAAGATCGAAAACCGACCGCCGTAGAGCACCAGGCTGAAGATGTCGTGGCCGTTGTAGGAATCGGTTCCCATCAGGTGCTTCAGCGAGGGACCGGTGCCGGCGTCGAGCAACGAGAACTGGTCGGGGGCCTGGATGTAGTTGGGAAACAACAGATGCCAGAGCGGCGCACCATAGCACAACACGACCAGGATGCCGAGCGCGAGCAGCGCCCATTTCGCGGTGGGATGGTTCATGAACCGCCGGGCGGTCAGCTCCCGGAAACTGAACTGCCTGACGCCGACCGAGTCGACGTCTTCCACGCCTGCGCCCGTCCCGACCGGGATCAGCGTCTCGCCGGCGAGCTGGCGGCTGTCAAGCATAGGAGATTCTCGGGTCGATGTACGCGTAGGCGATGTCGGCCAGCAGGTTGAACAGAATGATCAGGACGGCAGAAACCGACAGGATGCCCATCAAGAGGGGGTAGTCGAACGCCTCCAGTGCCTGGAAGAATAACTGGCCCATCCCGGGCCAGCTGAAAATGGCCTCGGTGACCACCGCGCCCGAGAAGAGGAGTGGCAGCTCAATCCCGATGTTGGTCACAACCGGGAGCAACGCATTGCGCAGAGCGTGTTTGAGAACCACGACGCGCTCGCTCAACCCTTTGGCCCGGGCGGTCCGGACGTAGTCCTGGTGGATCGCGTCGAGCATCGACGAGCGCATGAAGCGCGAGTCCCCGGCAATGCCAACGATGGCGATCGTGGTTGCGGGCAGCACGATATGGCTCAAGATGTCCAGGATGCCGGCGATTGGGTGCTGCCCGAACCAGGCGTTGTAATCAGCCGTCAGGAAGGGCGCCCCCGCGGCGCGGATGTCGATGATGCCGGCGACCGGGAGGATGGGAATCATGACGGCGAAGATCAGCAGCAGCATGAGCCCCAGCCAGAACGTGGGCATCGAGTAGCCGACGTAGGAGAAGAAGGTCACCGCCTGATCGAAGAACGAATAGCGCCGTAACGCCGCGATGATCCCGGCGGGCAGCGCGATAAGCTGCTGGATCACGTAGGCCGTCACCATCAAGATCGCAGTCGCCGGCAGCCGCTGAAAGATCACCTCACGAACGGAGCGGTGCATGAAGAACGAGAACTGCCAGTTGCCGGTCACCATCGACTTCACCCATTGCACGTACTGAATGTAGACGGGTTGGTCGAGGCCCCACTGGTGGACGATGGCCTGCCGGGCGGCGTTGCTCATCCCCGGGCGGAAGGCGAAGGCCGACAGGGGGCCACCCGGCACCGCCTGCATCCCGAAGAAGAGGAGTAACGAGATCAGGATGAGGGTCGGGATCGACTGAAGGATGCGGCGCCCGATAAACCCAATCATGTGGCCTTCCTACCCTTGCTGGATTCTACTCTCGCCGACGGCGCCTGGGAGGAGATCGGGTTGAGAGCGGCCCGGTGGCCGCTCTCAACCTTCGGGTCGAAGTCAGTCGGCTAGGACGCCCCCTTCCGGAACCAGTCTGGGGCGTTGCAGGTCGAAACGCAGGTATTCGCCGTCGGGAAGAAGTTGCCGAAGTTGTTGCCAACGCCGAAGACGTCAGGCCGCTCGTAGAGCCCGAAGTAGCCAACGTAGTCGGCCCACTCGGTCTGTGCTTGCTTGTAGAGCGCGACGCGCGCATTGACGTCGATCGTGTTCTCGCCCTGGGTCAAGAGGTCGGTCAGCTTGGGATCGTTCATCCGGTCCCAGTTCGCCCCAGAGGGGTTCGCCGCGGTGGGGATCTGACTCGGAAGGGCCAGCGACGCCCAGGAGTCCGGATCCGGCGCGAAGCTGTTGGCATAGAGCGACATGTCGTACTGGCCCGTGGCGTTGACCCCACCGCCCGTCCAGCTGTCGAAGAATTGGCCGGCGGGCCAGTTCTTGGTCGTCACCGTCGCGCCGATCTCCTTCCAGTTGCTGATCAGGAGCTCTTCCTCGGCCGCCCGCTGCGGGTTGCCGGAGGTGGTGCTCAGCGTCCAGGCCAGCTTGACGCCGCTCTTGCTGCGGGTGCCGTCAGCCGCCTTGGTCCACCCGTCCTGGTCGAGCAGCGAGTTCGCCTTGCTCACGTTGCGGGTGAAGGCCGCAACGCTCGTGTCGTAGAAGGGTGACAGCGTCGACGGAAGGAACGTGTTCATGGGCTTGCCGATGCCGCCCACGAGCTGCGTGTTCATCGCGGTCAGGTCGGAGGCGAGCCAGATCGCCTGGCGAACCAGCTTGTCATCCTTCCACGGGGTCGCCTTGCCGCAGGTTGCAGCGTACTGTTGCGCCTTGCAGCCGATCTCGTTGTTCCCGAGGTTGAAGTAGATCCCCTCGTTGAGCAACCCGTTCGCGTAAACCGACTTGCCGCCGGTCCACCCCTGCAGCGAGGGGAGGTCCTTGGCGATCAGGTCGAGGCCCAGGTCGGTGTCGCCCGCCTTGATCCCCGCGATCTGCGAGGACTTGTCGCCGTAGATCTTGTAGGTCAGCTTGTTCAGAAAGGGTGCGTGGCCGAAGAACTTGGCCCCACTCCGTCCCGCCGCGTAGTTCGGGTTCGGAACCAGCGTGACGATCGCCGCGGGTCCCGGCGCGAAGTCCTGGACCATGTAGGGACCGCTGGTCGGGGTCGGCTTCTTCGTGAAGTAGTCGGAGGTCGCCCAGTTCTTGGGCTGGATGCTCGACAGCGCCGCCTGGGGCACAACATAGGTTGTGGCGAAGGTAGCGATGTACGGCGAGTAGACGCCGCTGGGTATGTCAGCCGCCAATCCGCAGGTACCAGCCTTGTTGGGGCCGAGGTGCCAGATCACGGTCTGGGCGTCCTTGATCTCCTGCGACGCGATGTGGTCGTAGCCCAGCTGGCTCGATGCGCCGACATCCGGGTTGCAATACGCGTCGACGGTGAACTTGACGTCGGCGCTCGTCAGCGGCGAGCCGTCCGACCACTTCAAGCCAGACTTCAGCTTGATCGTGATGTCCATGTGGGTCGCGTCGATCTTCTTGACCATGCCGTTGTCGGTGGTCGGCACGTCAGTGACGAGGTCGGGGATCGGCTTGTTCTGCGAATCGAACCCCCACAACATCGACCAGATGGGCCCGGCGGCCACCTGCAGCGTGGTCTGGGCCGAGCTCGCGATCACGTTCAGGTCTTGGACGGGCTCCCAATCCGAGAAGATCAGCTGCCCTCCCTTGGTGCCGTTGACGGGGTTGTAGCTCGACGCCAGTGTCTCCTTCGTCGGAGTCCCACTGGTCGAGCTACCGCAGGCGGAAACAAGAACAGCGACCCCAGCGATGAGCGTCGAAGCGCGCAACCATCGCAACTTGCCGATAGATTGATCCATATACGCGATTACCTCCCTTCCAGGCAAAGATGAGTGGTCCAGCGTTGCTTGCTAGCGCCGAATCGCCGTAATCATGCATCAACCGGTGTCACTTCGTAAAGAAAAGGCCCCAAATATTAACCTCTATTAGACCAACGGCCTTTTCTGGTGCCGGCGGAGCCCCGTTCTTACCAGCTGTTGGGGTCAGCGGCAGCCGCGGAATACTCCCGTGAATCGGCGTGATTTCCCATCGCCGCCCGGTAAAGACCCACGTATTTTTCCGCGGAGTTGGCCCAGCTGACGTCCGTCGACATGGCATTGGCTTGCAGCCGCCGCCAGAGCGACCGCTGACGGAAAGTTTCCAGCGACCGGACGACCTGGGCGAACAGGTCCCAGTGGTCGTAGGCGGTGAAGACGAAGCCGTTGCCCGTCTGCCGCACCGGGTCCCAGTCGTCGATGGTGTCGGCCAGGCCGCCGGTGGCGCGCACGATGGGGATGGTCCCGTAGCGAAGACTGATCAGCTGGCCGAGGCCGCACGGCTCGAACCGCGACGGCATCAGGAACATATCCGAGCCGGCGTAAATATGCTGTGCCAGCACCGGTTTGAACCCGATCGTGGCGGAGACCTTCCGCGGGTTGTCGCGGGCGTTGGCCCGGAACATCTCCTCGTATCGGGCATCGCCGGCACCGAGCACGACGAGCTGCAGGTTCAGCCGCATCAGCCCCCACATGATGTTGGCGATCAGGTCGAGGCCTTTCTGGTCGTACAGCCGAGAGATCAGGCCGATCACCGGGATCGCCGGGTCCTGCGGGAGACCGACTTCCTTCTGCAGCGCGAGCTTGTTCTCAACCTTCTTTTCGATGCTGCCGATGTCGTAGAGGGTGGCCAGCGACGCGTCCGTCGAGGGGTTGAAGACGTCGTAGTCGATGCCATTGATGATCCCGTGCAGCTTGCTGCGAAAGACGCTCAGCAGCGGGTCCATCTTTTCGCCGTACTCGGGCGTCAGGATCTCTTCCGCATAACGATTGCTGACGGTGTTGACGACGTCGGAGAAATAGAGCCCGCGGCCGAGGAGGTTGACGATGTCGTCGAGTCCGGGCATACCGGGCTTGATCAGGCCCCATTGCTCCAGGTCCGCCAGCTGCAGCGCGCCGTAACCGAAGACGCCCTGGAAGGCGAGATTGTGAATGGTGAGCACCGTGGCGATGTCGGCGTAGAAGGGATCAGCGCCGTAGAGCCGCGCCAGCATGTTGGGAATCACCGCCGTGTGCCAGTCATTGACGTGGATCACGTCGGGGCGGAAGTCCAGCGGCCGCAGCATCTCGAGCGCCGCCCGGCTGAAATAAATGAAACGCGCGTCGTCGTCCCAGAAGCCGTACATGCCGTCGCGCCCAAAGAATTGCTGGTTCTCGATGAAGTAGATCGGCACCTCGCCGGCGATCCGTCCCTCGAGGACGTCCGCATTGACCGGTTGGTGCGCCAGCGGGACCCCGAGATTGCTGACGATGCGTCGTAATCCGTACTTCTCGACGTCGATGCTGCCGTAGCGAGGCATGACGACGCGGACGTCGTGACCCATCGCCTTGAGCGCCTTGGGCAGCGCGCCGGCCACATCGGCCAGGCCGCCCACCTTGGCAAAGGGTGCGACCTCGGCCGCGACCAGCAAGATCTTCAGTGGTTGCTGGTGGCGTCCAGAAAAGACGTCGCCCGGCACCCGCACCGGGATCGAGCCGGAGGGAGGCAGCTGTTCCACGGCCTTGCCGCCCTCGTGGGCGACCGCCACCATTTCGACCGTCTCGCCGGGGTCGTGCCCGAGCGCGTCGAAGGGCACGGCAAACGCGACCGCCTCACCACCGGTGGTACGGCCCGCCCAGCGCGGCTGCGCCGAGTGCGCATCAGGCGGCACCGCCCGCAACTCCAACTCCACGTCTGAACCGCTGGGCCGCGCCGTCAAGCGGAACGCGGGGTCGAAACCGAGGTTGCCGTCACTGCGCTGCGTCGGACTGCCCGAGAAGAAGATCTCGAGCTCAACCGGCCGCGGCCGATCGGCGGGGAGAAAATCGAATCGCAAGTAAAGGTTGTGATCGTCGTGACCGAACCAGATCCGCCGCACGGCGCCCTTCGGGGGGTGCATCGCGCCGAAGAGCGCGCTGACGTCCACGTATCCGCCCGCCTCCCACTCCGCCTCATCCACCTGGCCGTTGAGCTTGGGCGTGATCTTGCGATCGGGCCGCTTGGAGGCTGATCCCCCGGCGTCCCTGGCGATCGGCCTATAGAGGTTGGCGGGGGGCGGCCGCCGCAGCGACATATAGATGTTGCGGAGATGGAGCCTGAAAAGGCTATCCCAGATCTGGTCCATCCCCGAATCGTGCGATCGGCCAAACCACCAGAACCAGTCGCTGCCCTCGGCGATCAGCGCCTCGCGGCGCGCCGACGCGAGCGACTCAGGCTCATCCGCCTGTCGTTCACGCTCGCTGAGAAAATCCCGCGCCTCGGCCAGCAGGTCCCAGGCCACGTTGTGTTCCTCGTCGCCGACCCAGGTATCGAAGTTCGCGTTGATCCAGGAGCCGGGATGAATGCGGGACAGCGAGCCGTCGGCGGGAAAGGCCCCGAGAAATTCCGAAACCGTCACCGCTTTCAGCTGAGGCTCCTGCATCAGGCGGCTGTAGAGCGAATTGAGGAAGGGGTTGCCGTTGGCCTCATACGAATCCCAGCAGTTTTCGCCGTCCAGGGCAATCACCGCCAGGAACGGCGTGTCCTCCTGCTGCTGTTGGATGGCGCGAAGCCGGTCGACGAGGTCCCCGGCCGCCTGCTCGGCGGGCGAGTTCTGGCACTCGAAGCCAATCGCGTTCGAGAGCCGCGAGTCGCGGAAGAGGAGATGAATCGGCGGCCCGTTGCCCTGCACGCGGTAGGGCTGGTAGAGCAGGCCGGCCTGTGTCACCTGCCCCTGCGCATCTCGCGTGATCGGGCTCGGGAGTGACCGCGAGAGGACGCCCTCGTCACTGAGCATCCATTCGAGTGCGTGATCGGCCGCCAACCGCACGGCGTCATCGGAGATGGCGGCTTCCGGTGGCCACAGCCCGCGCGGCCGGCGGCCGAAGCACTGCGTATGCGTCTCGATGCCGAGGCGCAGCTGCTCGGCCGCGTCGTCGAGATGCTTGAACGGCCGCCGCGGCATCGCCAGGTCGGGTCGTGCCACGCGCGCAATGCCAAGGTCCGCGATCAGCGGCAGGATGGGATGGTAGTAGGGGCTGGTGATCAGCTCCGCCTGCCCGCGCTCCTGCAGCTCGCGATACTTGGGCAGCACCTTGCCGAGCAGTGCCAACTGGACCCGCAGCACGGGCTCGACGTCGGCGTCAGAAAAGAACCGCCCCTTGCGGACGAGTTCGGCAATCTCCGGGTCGTGCTCCATCACCTCGGGGCCGATCCATGAAAGGTTGAACCACACGAGTAGATCGCGCAGCTCCTCGTCGGAGAAGAGCGTCGCCATGCCGTCGTTGGACGCGCGCGACCAGGCCTGCTCCCGCTTGCGCACGAGTTCCAGGTAGCGCGGATACTGACGGACGCGCCGGATCTGGCTCGACTCGGTCATCCATCGCGCGATAAAGGCGCGCTCGTCGCCGCTGAGCGTCGCGACCGGACGGCGGGCGAGGTCCAGGTAGACGTCCTGGGACCCACCGTCGACGTAATCCTGGAGCTGCTTCACCAGTGCCGGCACCAGGTTGAAGGTCTGCTTGATGGCCGGGTAATCGTCGAGCAGGGCCGGCATCTTGTAGTAGTCCTTTGCGGCGCGCAGCCGGACCCATGGCAGCAGGAAACTGTTGGTCAGGTCATCCCTGTAATAAGGCTGGTGCATGTGCCAGACGAAGGCCACATGCAGGGGGCGCGTCACGGGGAAAGAGTCTAGCTAACCGACCGCTTTTTTCAGCGGTTCCGGCATGACCATGTGGTAGACGTAGCGCAGATGTGGTGAGTACTCGATGGTGATGCGGTCACCCGGCCGCAGCCGATCGAAGGTCGTGCGGTTGACGCGGAATGCCTCGGCCCAAAGTCGTTTGGTCATCACGCGATCTCCGCCCTGAATGGCGACGCGGTAGGTCCGGCCGAAGAGGCCGACGTCGCGGCGCATGCCCACCACCACGCCGACCATGGAGGATCGCCGGGCGGCAAGGTCGAGGCCGCTGCGGACGAGGACGATGACGCCGACCGGCACGACCGTGCCGGACGCCCCCAGGGTGAAGAGCATCAGGTACACGAGCCAGCGCGCCACCGGGTGGCTGATGGCCTCTGCCAGCTCCGGCCCGACAAAGTAAAGCGCCAGCAACCCGAGCACGATAGACACAAAACCGAGCGCGGCCGTCATCAGTGGTGGCTCGCCACGGCAAATGGTCCACAGGTGCCACTTGACGCGCGGTCGCATCGGGCGGCCGTCCGGGCCGACGGCGATCATCAATTGGCCCCAGGGCATGGATCCACCGACGAGCCGCAGCAAGAGCAGCACGCCAATGGCCACCGCGACCACGGCCGGAAACGGAGGCACGGGCAAGGAAGGCACCCCTGCGGTATAACCCGGGCGCGCTGGCCGACCTTGCAGCCGCCGAATACGGATCGTATTCGCCCCCTGGTGAGGGCCCCGGGTAAGGGCTAGAGCGTGGCCGGTCCGGGACGGGCGCTCGTGTATTGGCGGACCTTGTCGCGCAGCTTTGGCAAGGGATCGGTCTTCAGGAAGTACTCGTCGCAGCCGGCCTTTTTGGCCTCCTCAGGGGTCGCCATCCCGGCGGTGTAGACGATGACCTTGATGTCCGGCGAGTAGCGGCTCTCACGGATCCGCCGGCAGAGTTGTAGCCCGTCGATCCCCGGCATCTGGATGTCGGCCACCACGACCGCCGGCTGGACTTCGACGCACAGCCGCCAGGCCTCTTCGCCGTCCTTGGCTTCCATGACCTCGTGGCCATCGAGCTCGAGCAGCGTCCGCAGCATCGTCCGGACGTCGCGGTCGTCGTCGGCGACGAGGACGGGTGGTTCGTCGTTCGTCGGAATAGAAGCCGGGACGCCACTCACAACAGTCCCCCCTCTTCCATTCCTTTCGGAATTCTAGGGTGGCTGAGTATCAGCCGTAAAGGACTCGCCGTATCCCGGTTTTCCGCGGGTCCCGATGTGCGCTAGCCGGTAACCGCGAGCGGCCGTTTCGACTCACACATACTCGTCCATCGCGCGGAGGAAGTTGACGTAGACCCGCTGCTGCTCGCGAAGGATGCCCAGGCCGCCGAGCTCCCACCATTCATCCGGGGTGAAGTAGGCGGAGACCTCGGCCTGCGCGCCGGCCTTGGAGAACCACTGAATCAAGTGAAGGTTGTCGGACTGTAGTAACCACATGGCGATGTCGATCAGGTGCGGGTGCTTGGTCAGCTTCGCCTTGTTGTAGATGTGGTGCATCAGCCGGAAGATGCCCTGTTGCGCCTCGTTGCCCAGGAAGAAGTCCATGCCGCCATCTCCGGCCCAGGTGCATCCGTACTCCGGCAGTGGCATCTCGTGGGCGTCCTTGAAGGTGGCAATCGCCTCCGATGGCGACAGGTAGTGCATCTTGTTCTTGGCGAAGTCGGCGTGGAGCGCGTGCATGAAGGGGAAGATGCCCGAGTCAGCCCGGTGGTGCTCGCCGAAGGTCTCGAAGTCCCAGGCGATAAAGACGAACTCGCCCATCGCCTGCCGGACCCAGGTCGCGTAGGTATCGGCCATCAGCGGCCAGCCATTCCACTGGCGGTTGCTGAAGCGGTAGCCGACGTCGTCGCTCAGCTCGTAATGGCGGGTGAAGAGCCGCATCTCCTCGTTGGGATAGCGGTAAAGGTGCGTCGGCTCGCGCCAGCCCATCACCCAGGGCCGGCCGTCCATGACGGCGCCCTTGAACCCGTTGAGCTGCAACTGGAAGTAGACATCGTTCGACATGAACATCTCGGTCGTGTCGGTGACCGTGATCGTTTTCTGGAAGGTGTCCTCGAGCTGGTGCTTGCCCCACGCCATCCGCTCGGCGAAGGCGCCGATGTCGAGATAAAAGATGAAGGAGTGATAGGGCTCGACCGCGACCAGCTCGACGTTCTCGTGGCTGACCAGCTTCTGGAAGCCGGCCAGCACGTCCGGACCGTAGCGCCGCATCTGCAGCAGGAACGAAACCGAGAAGCCGAGCGATATCTTCATGCCCTTGTCCACCAACGACTGGAAGAGTTCGGTGGCCGGCCGGTAGCAGTACTTGGCGACCTTGTCGAAGTAGCGCCGGTCCATCTGATCGTCGAAGATCAGGGCGTCCATCTTCTCGGGCGCGGTGCCGCGGGGGATCAGCTGGGCCGGCAGCCGGATCCTGCGCGGCTGGTGCACCACCATGTAGATGACCAGGCTGTTAGGCATCGGTATCTATCCTCTCAGACGGGACGTTCAGCCCCTGCTTCAGGGCGACGAATTCGAGGCGTTGCAAGAAGATGTCGATGACGCGCTGCCAGGTGTAGTCTCGCGCCGTCCGCTGGGCGGCGATCCGCAGGTTGCGCGCCGTCTCCGGACGCGCCGCCAGGTGGTTCACGTACGCCACGATCTCGGCCGCATCCTCGGTCTCGATGACGATCGCGTTCTTGAACGGCTCGGCGTATTCCTCGCCGGTGGCGCCGACGAACGCGATGCCACCGGAGGCCATCGCCTCCAGGCCCACCAGGCCGAACGGCTCGTGCCCGCTGTTTGCCAGGGTGGCGGTCGCCGAGGCGTAGAGCACCGGCAACAGGTCGTCCGGTAGGAACGCGGTGACGTTCCAGATGTCGGCGTCTTGATGCTCCTTCAGCGTCTTCGCCAGCGCGGCGACATCGTCGATGCGGGTAGACAGCCGTGCCACCCGCAGCCCCCGCTGTTCCGCAAAATCGAGCACCTCACCGCCGAAGGGCTCGAGGCCGCCGCGCATCAGGAGGCGGGTGGTGACCCCGCGCTCCTTCAGCTGCGCGACGGCAGCGATCGCCTGGTGCCAGCGCTTGTCCGGGCTGAAGCGGCCAATCTTGAAGAGGAACGCGGACGCATTCACCGCCGCGCGCACCGCTCGCACCTGCGCCTGGCTCACCCGGGCGATCATCGACCCGGGGATGCCGTTGGGCACCACGATCGCGTTGACGCCCCAGCGCCACATGATGTGCTTCATGTAACGGCTCACCGTCATCAGCGTGCAAACGAAGGAGAGCTGACCCCAGTTAATGCGATGGAAGGAGAAGTGATTGTTCGCATTCCAGAGCAGGAGGCAGCGGTCTCGCAGCCCGGCGAAGTAGAGGACATCCGAGATCAGGCTCATCGCGTGCGCGAGGTGCCACTCCTCACCGAGCACGACCACCGTCTTCCCACCCGCAATAGCCGGCTCGATGTACCCCTTGACCAGCGCGTCCGGTAGGCTGCGGTTGAGATCGGCGACCTTGTCATCCTCGCCGTCGTAGACGCCAATCGGGTGAAAGCGGCTGATCCACTGGCTCCAGCGATGCAGCCACAGCCGCCCGTCGAGCGCGCTCTCATCGGATGGCAGATTGGGATCGCCGACGAAGAACAGGTGCGTCTCGAAGCCTCGCTCCGCCAGCGCCCGCGACAGCTCCTTGACCCGCACGCCCAGCCCGCCGGCCTGCGAGTACTCGTCGGGACCCTCGAAGGAGAGCAGGATGAAGGTGGTCTGCTCCGGCTCCAGCATCAGCGAACCCGCGCCCCCAACACCTCGAGCGCATAGGCGTGAATCTGCGGGGATAGCGACGCCAGCAGCGTGGTGCGTGTGTCCAATCGAACCGAGACCGACTCGATCGACCCGCCCTGATAGTCGGTCGCGATCCCGCCGGCCTCCCGGAGGATGAGGAGCGGGCCCGCCAGGTCGAAGGACCGCACCGGCGCGGGCGTCACCTGGAGCGCGACCCCACCGGACGCGGTGTGGCAGAGGTTGAGCGCCGCCGAGCCGAGCTGGCGGACCTTCTCCGCCAGGGCGAAGATCGGCGCGGCTCGCTCGCGCGGTTCCACCCCGGACGGCGCGTCGAACTGGACCAGCGGAATGGAGCGGCCGTCAAATGCCGGGGGTGTCGGCCGAAGTGGCTCACCTAGATGAAACGCTCCGGCTCCGGAAATCGCGTGGTATTCGTCTCCGGTCACCAGGTTCTGGACGTAACCGAGCCGCACGTCTGAAAACCGGTCACCCTCAGTGACGGCCAGCACGACCGCATAGTATGGCAGCCCCATCTTGGCGTTGTAGCTCCCGTCCAGCGGGTCGGCCAGCACCAGCGGCTCGCCGCCAAAGTCGCGCTCACCGAGCTCCTCGGAGATCAGCCGGAAGCGCAAGCCGCTGCGATAGGCTTGCTCCAGGTGGCGGACCACGATCTCTTCGGCAAGCTGGTCGAGATAAACGGTCCGGTCGCCGCCGGCGCCGAGGCCGACCTCCTCGCGTCCCCGGGGCGTGCCGGCGAGCGGCGGGATCGTGGCGCGGATCTCCGCGGCGATGGCGCGGAAAATGGGAAGCCAGGCTGGTGAGGTCACTCAGTGAGGTGGCCGGCAGGCCGTCGAGTCGCTATGGTACGCCAACGCCATCGATCGCCGGGCTTCCGGCGGACCGGCTGCGCCCCTGGTTGAGCCTGCTTGCGCTCGCGCTGCTGGTCAAGGCGGTGCTTGTCACCCTCACCCTGATCGAGTTCGGGGCCGCCCCCGACCCGTTGACGGCGCTCGGCCAGACGTGGGACAAGTGGGATGCCCGGCATTACGTCTACCTCGCCACTCACGGTTACGGAGCGGTCGGCGATGCCCGCAACCTGATCGCCTTCTTCCCGCTCTATCCGGCCCTGATCAGCGCGGTGTCGGCCCTCGGGCTTCCGGCGCGAACCTCGGCGTTGCTGATCAGCAACATCGCAGGGGTGGTCGCCGCCATCCTCCTTTACGAGGTGGCCCGCGTGGATGGGCACGAGAAGGCGGCCTGGCGCGCGGCAGCGTTCTTCACCGTCTTCCCCACCGCGTACTTCTTACTCGTCGGCTACACGGAGGCGCTCTTCTGCGCGCTGACCTTCGGCGCCGTCCTGGCGGCGCGCCGGCAGCGCTGGCTGTGGGCCGGCCTGCTGGGCGGCCTCGCCGCGGCATCGCGGCTCACCGGGCTGGCGCTCCTTCCCTTCCTGATAATCGAACTGGTTGCCGCGCGGCGCGCGCTAAGCAGCCTCTGGCAGGTGATCGTCCCGCCGCTGCTGGTCGCGCTCGGGTTCTTCACCTACCTCCTGACCAACCTGCTCGTCCTCGGCGATCCCCTCGCCTTCGTCACCGTGCAGAGGGAACACTGGGCACATTCGCTCGCCGCCCCCTGGCGCGGGCTGGCCGGCGCGGTGAATGGCATCAGCTGGCGCGTGCCATGGGAAAAGCTCACGGTCGGCGGTGGCGAGATCGCCGGCGGCATCGCGGCCTACCTCGCGACGGCGCTGAGCTGGTTGCGGTTGCGACCCTCCGACGCCGCCTACGCGACGGTCGTCACGGTAATGGTCACCTTTCTGCCCTTCTGGCTGAGCATCCCCCGATATCTCCTCGGCATGTATCCGCTCTTCCTTCTGGCCGGGCGCCTCACGAGCCGCTGGCTCTACCTCCCGCTCGTGGGAGTGTCCTTCGTCGCGCTGGTGTTTTTCGGGCTGGCCTTCGGTCGCGGCTACTGGGCGTTCTAGAGAAGCCGCGTCAGCACGAAGCTGGCGATCGCGTAGATCAGGTAGCCGATCAGGATCTGGCCGAAGCTCAGCGCGATGTGCAGGTTCATGATGCCGTTCAGGACGGCGAAGGAGAGGCCGAACAGCAGCGCGTTGAGGACGATGACAAACAGTCCGAGCGTCAGGAGCGTGACCGGTAGGGTCAGGATCAGGAGGACCGGCCGGATGATGGTATTGACCAGCGCCAGGATCAGCGCCATGACGACCGCCGCCCAGAGGGTTCCTCCGCGAATGCCCCAGACCA
Source organism: Candidatus Dormiibacterota bacterium (assembly GCA_035544955.1). Taxonomy (NCBI): domain Bacteria; kingdom Bacillati; phylum Candidatus Dormiibacterota; species Candidatus Dormiibacterota bacterium. The sequence continues at coordinate 74,368 of DASZZN010000012.1, read as the reverse complement.
CGTAGAAGACGAACAGCAGGGCGACGACGTGGACCAGGAAGCGGATCAACACGCCTGCATTCTAGCCGCCTCAGTGCACCGCATAGATGTCGTAGTTCGGCGTGTGCAGCAACAGCCGGAACTGCCCGTTGAAATAGTCGGCGTTGGGCTGAAAAGCGCTCCGTTCACTCGGCCCGATCACGATGTAGTCGGCATGATATTGGCTGAGCAGGCTGAGCGTATCCGGCCCGCCCTTGTAGATGCGGGCGATGTCCGCCTCCCGCTGCGCGTAGTTGATTCCATAGCTCCAGAGCCAACCAGGGTAGCTCATCAGGACGGGGCGCCCGGCCAGGTCGGCGACCGGATTGGTTGGCTCCTCGCCGGTTACGAACACCGCATGCGGGGGCGTCTGCCGGCGCACCGCCGCGGCGAGCTGCACCTCTTCGCTCGTGAACCAGGTATACGCGGGCCCTTGCGGGGGCAGGAATTGCATCAGCGAGAAGACGCCGGAGGCGACCAGGCTCAGCCAGACCGCCCCCGCGAGAACGCCGCCCAGCGGGTGCGCCCGGGCGAGGCGGACGAGCAGCGCGCCCACCGCCACCGCGCTGGCCATGTACCAGAAGACGAGCAGTTTGCTGTTGTCCCAATCCCAGGGCTGGAACTTCACCAGGTTGGCGGCCAGGAACACCAGGCTGAAGGGCGCGATCAGCAGCCGGGCGCGTCCGCGCAGCGCCAGCGGGCTCAGCAGAGCGAGCAAGAGCAGCGGCCAGAGGAGGCCTGTGTTTTTGATCCAGAACCAGGGCGGGAAGTCCGTGCCCGACATCCAGCCGATCAACCACCGTGGGTACTGGTGTTCCGGGGGAGCGCCGGGGTCGCCCGGCACCGCCATCAGCAGGCGCGGCACGGCCAGCAGCAGCGTCACTGCGAAGAACCCGAGCCAGGCCGGCCGCGGAAAGAGCAGGGCCCAGCAGGCGGTCACGATGCCGAGCACGAGCAGGCTGTGCACATGGAAGAGCGGCAGCAGCCCGGTCAACCCGCCGGCGACGAGGAAGGCGACCGCCTCGCTCTTCAGCGTCCACCGCCGCCACGACGAACGGATCGTGGAGACGGTTTCACGCCAACGGAGGAGCGGCGTGGCCATGAGCGGAGGGGTCAGCAGCAGCAGGACCGCCATGACCATCGCGGCACCGAAGACGAAGGATCGCTGCGGGAGATAGTAGGAGAGGATCGGGTTGTACCACTGGACGTTGAGCGTCGGATCGAGGCATCTCGGGTCCGGGCAAGAACGGTCGTAATCGCGGGCGATGTGTATCAGGGCATTGATCACTCCCAGGCGCGCGGCGTCGCTGAAGAAGACCAAGAACCCAACGCCGCCTCCCACGAGGGTGAGCGTGACCGCCACCACGCCGGCGCCGATCCCACCCGTGACCCGCCGCGCCCAGAGGATCAGCCCGCTGAGCGCGAGGACGGTCATCGCCCAGCTCGGCCAGATGAGCGATGCCGGGATGCTCCAGCCGCCGCCAACCAGCAGCGCGCTGGCGAAGTCGGGCGCAAACGGATAGCGGAAAGGTGTACCGGCGAAGATCGGATTCTGCGGCGGCAGGTTGTGACCGTAGACGAAGGCCGTCGCGTAGCTGGCGTGGAAGGCCCAGTCGGACCAGGTGGCGTTGTAATGCGCCAACCAGACGTCGGGCGTGACCTCCACCACGCGCGCGAACAGGTAGCCCATGCCGAGCGCAACTGCCACGATGGCGGCAGATAGTCCGAATGGGGCCCCGCTCCAGCGTGGAAAAGCGGGGAGACGATATCGTGTCCGGTGACGCCAGAGCAACCAGCCACCCGCGAGAAGTCCCGCCAGAGCCAGGAGCAGGACGAGACCGACCGTGACCCCGACAGCCAGCGCCGCGACATAGCCCAGCATCGTGATCGCGACCACCGCCAGCACGAGGCCGATGACCACCCGCTCGCCCGCCATCAGCCATGGGGGTCCGCCCGCAGCCAGGCCCAGACCGAGGACCAGGCAGCCCGCAACCAGCGCTAGCCCGGGGAGGTCCAGTAGCAGAGACACCAGTTGGGTAGCGGTTTGACGAGGGCGAACCAGACGTGGCTGTTCAAGGCGTCCGTGGTGAGGGGTAGTCCCGTCCACAGCGGATAGAAGTAGAGGAAGAAGCCGATCACCATCAGCAGGTAGGCGTAGGCCGGCAGCGCGCCGTTGATGCGGACCGCGAGGCCGGGAAGGTGGCCGCGCAGCGAGCGGAGATAGGTGAGCGCCAGCGCGAGCGCGAGGAACATCGCCGGCAAGCCGCCGAGCATGTGATAGAGGAAGAGCCCGCGCGGCACTCGGGAGAATGGGAGCCAGGCGGCGAGGAAGGCGATGAGGACGAAGATCGAGAGGTAGAGTCGCTGATCCACCGGTCCCGCCCCATCCCGCGGCGCCATGTCCGTCGACACCAGCCCGTGGCGCGAACGGTGGTCGCGGATCAGGGCCGGCAACCCGACCGCGATCCCGACCAACGCGAAGGTGGCGGCCCACCAGATCAACGGGTTGCCGAGGTTGAAGATCTCCGCCACCAGCGTCGAGCCGCTCGCCTGGTCGACACCGAGGCCGGTACCGGTGTAGTAATAGACGACCGGGCGGAAATCGAGCGGCCAGGACCACCAGGGGCTGTAGAAGATATGGGGCGCGGTCAGGGTGAGGTGGTAGTGCCAGGTCTGCCAGTGCCATTCCCGCAGCTCGGTCCAGGCCGCGCCGGGGTTGAAGTGAAAGGGCACGAAGGACAGCGCGGGTTGCGGCAGATTCGTGATGCCGTGGGTGATCGTCAGGTAGCGGATGAAGCTCAGGCCATAGAAGATGGCGGGCAACAGGGCGAGGCTCAGCAAGGCGATACCACCGGTCGCGCTGTCGTAGCGCGTCCAACGAAGGATGAGCCGAATGGCCAGGATCACGATGATCGTGCCGTAGGCCGCCAGCGTGGTCCACTTGGCGCCGAGCGCCAGCCCAAGCGTAATGCCGGTGAGCACGATCATCCATCGTCGCCTTGCGACGCTGTCGGCATTGAGGTGGAGGTGGAACAGAAGGTAGGCAAGGACCACCAGGGTGATGGGGATGATGTCGATCACCGCGGTACGGGACTCGACGAAGGTCATCCCGTCGAAGGCGGTCAGTACGCCGGCGGCGACGGCAAAGAACCGCACCGTCAGCAGCTGGCGGGCCAGCAGGTACATGACCGGGATCAGCGCGGTGCCGAACAGCGCCGGCATGAAGCGCCAGCCGAACGAGTTGAAGCCGAAGAGCTTGATGCCCAGGGCGATGATCAGCTTGGCGAGCGGCGGCTCCGGGTCGAAATAGTCTCGACCGAGCAAGTCCTTCTGGGCGTCGTTGGCGAAGTAGAGTTCATCGAAAATGAACGGCGAGTCGGGCGCGATGGCGTCCGGCTTGCCCAGCCCCGGGAGCGACGGGTTCTGGTAGTTGTGCCCGATGCCCCAGGCGCTGATGGGCGCCGACGATCCGGGGTGGGCGAAGACATCGAGGAAGATCGGGCTGCCGAAGCGAAGGATCCCCGCGGCCAGAGTGAGCGCGATCAGCCAGTACAGGTCGCGCCGGTCGAGGCGCCACCAGGCGGAACGCGATTGTCTCAACTCGATGGACTGCGCACCCGGCTCTTCATTTCCGCGACGAACTCGTCCACACGCGCGATTGGGACGACGATGTCGGCCCCGGCGACAAGGCGCGGACCGAGCTGCCGTTCGGCGGATTCGACCAGGTCGGGCTGGCGGCGATCCAGCCGGATATAGGCGGCGGGCTCGCGGCCCAGCCGCCGGACGAACCGGTTCACGAAGCGGCGGCGTTCGGCCGGCTGAAACGCCACCTCGAGCGGCTGGCGTCGCACGCGCGCCAGTGCGCCGTAGGGCAGCTCCAGGTGACGAAGCAGGTAGCGAACCCGCAGCCCGTCATCGGTGATCTCTACGTAGGAAATCTTTTGCATCATCCAGAACGCCAGGAGGATGCCGCCGCAGAGGACGGTCACCGGGATGAGGGAAATGATCGACAGCTTGCGGTACAGGTTGTAGCCGATGAGCGCCAGCCCGATGATGAACAGCGCCCCGTAAAACCATTTGCCGTCGCTCCACCGCTGCGTCGCGTAGCGGATGGGATAGCGCCGGCTTCCGTTCGCGCTCATCGAGCCACGCGAACGGTGCCGGTACGCTCCATCAGATGGTCGGCACCCTCATAGTGGGTATCGAGATTGGGCTGCGCAAGGAGCCACTGCCAGTACTCGCGAGCCATCGCCTCGAGCCCGCTCTGCGCCTCCCAGCCGGCCGCTTTCATTCGGCTGACATCGGGCACCGAGTGCCTCGCATCGCCCACGCGATAACGACCCGGCGTTTCCGGCGCCACATCGCGCTCGGCCACCCGCAGGAGGATCCGCGCCAGGTCCATCACCGTGTGCGCCCGACCGCTGGCGACGTTGTAGGCGCCGGGCGGCAGCCCGGCGAGCGCGGCGAGATTGGCGCGCGCCACGTCGTCGACGTCGACGAAATCGCGCAGCTGATGCCCATCCTCGAGCAGCTGCGGCGGCTGGTCGTGGGCGAGCCGGAGCGCGAAGATCCGCAGGGCGCCGTAGTAGGCGTTCTGAAACGGCTGCGCCCGTCCCTGGACGGCCCCGTAGCGAAGGATGATCCACTCGATCCCATGCGTCTCGCCCAGGAGCCGGACCATCTCCTCCTGCGCCAGCTTGCTCAAGCCGTAGGCGCTGGTCGGTCGCGCGACCGACTCATCGGTGACCATGGGCGTGATCGCGCCGCCGCAAATCGGACATGGTGGATCCCAGATGCCCCGCTCGAGCGCGTCCAGCCGGCGCGGCTGCGGATAGACGTCGCCGTCTTTGCCGCAGCGATATTTCCCCTCACCGTAGACGGCCATCGAGGAGCCGAGCACCACCCGGCGCACCGAGGTCTTTCCCTCGAGCAGCAGCTCGAAGAGAATCGCCGTGCCGACCGCATTGACGTGGAAGAGCTTGCTGAAGGACGGCAGGTAGTCATGGTGATCCGCGAGGTGCAACACGACCTCGTTCTCCTTGAGCGCCTTGACCCAATCCTCGCGCTTGCGGATGTCCCCTTCGACCAGCTCCATCCCCGCCGGGAGCGCCGGTGGGCCGTCGTGCGCCGGCGGCGAGAGATTGTCGAGGACCGTGACCTGATGCCCCTGCTTCAGCAGAAGCTCCCCGGTGCGCTGACCAATGAAGCCGGCCCCGCCGGTGATCAGCACCTTCATTGCTGGGGACTATAGCTGACGATCGATCGGGGTCCGATCCTGCCCTGTGACAGCGCCGTTACCGCCTCTTCACTGCTCCTTAACACCCCCACATTTATCGTGATCCCCGCTTCCCCTTCCTTGAAGGCCGAGACCCCAATCTCGGCCTTTCTTCTTTTTTCGGGGTCACATCCGTGCCGCTTCCAGCGACCGTTGACAGCCGCAACTCGGGGTGGTCGGGATCATCGGGATCAGCGTGGCGAGCAGGTCGCGGACCCTGGCGATGTTCGCAGCGAGAACCCGCATCACATCATGCGCCTGCACCGCCGCCACCTCGGGCGCTCCCTCGACGCCGGCGTCGTAGTCCGTGACGAGCGAGAGATTGAGGTAACAAATCTCCAGTTCGCGCGCCAGGATGACCTCCGGGTACTGCGTCATGCCGACGATGTCCCAACCCATGCGCGAGTACCAGCGGCTCTCGGCGCGCGTGGAGAAGCGCGGGCCCTGCACCACGACGACGGTTCCGGCCGGACGAAAGCGCAGCGACTGCTCGCGCGCGACGCGCCCCGCGAGCGCACGCAGCTCCGGGCAGTAGGGATCGGCGGCGCTGATGTGGACGACCGCCGGCCCGAGATAGTAGGTGTCCGACCGGCCGGTCGTGCGGTCGATGAACTGGTCGCAGATCACCAGGTCGCCCGGATGAAGCTCCGGTTGCAAGCTGCCGACGGCTGACGGCCCGATGATGCGGCGCACGCCGAGCTCATGCATCGCCCACACATTCGCGCGGTAGTTGACGAACGGTGCCGGGATGGTGTGCTTTTTGCCATGGCGTGGCAGGAAGGCGACGCGACGACCACCGACCTCCGCAACCGCGATCGGCGCACTCGGCGGGCCGTACGGCGTGTCGAGCACGACCTGTTCAGCACCGGCGAACCATTCATAGAAACCGGAGCCGCCGAACACACCGACCTCAGCCGACGCGGACATCAGACGAGGACGTGACCGCGCGGTGAGACCTGCTCCTCGTAGCGGGCGAGGTCTCGGATGCGCGCCCGCGATGAGCAGACCGGGCAATCGGGATCGCGTGGAAAGGCGGTCGTTCGCGTCTCACCAAGAAGCCCGTCGTGCTGGAAGATCCGGCCGCTCAACGGACTTCCCACGCCGAGCACGACCTTCAGGGCTTCTTCGGCCTGCACACTGCCGACGACGCCCGTCGCCGCCCCGAGGATGCCGGCTTCTTCGCAGGTCTGCACGTCGCCCGGCTCGGGCGGCTCAAAAAACAGGCACCTCAGGCATGGAGCGTCCGGCAGGATCGTCGTGACCTGACCGCCCCAGCGCAGCACCGCCCCGTGAACCAGCGGTTTGCGCTTAAGGACCGCCGCGTCGTTGAGGAGGAACTTCGTCTCGAACGCATCGGTGCCGTCGATCACCAGGTCGTACTCCGCAAACAACTCGGCCACGTTGGACGATCGGACGTTCTCGCGGCGGGCATCGACGCGGAGCCCGGCGTCGAGCAGGAGCAACCGGTCGGCAGCCGCCTCGACCTTTGGCCGGCCAACGTCGCACTCCTCGAAGATGATCTGGCGGTTCAGATTCGACAGTTCGACCTCCTGGTCGTCGACCAGCCCCAGACGGCCCACCCCAGCCGCGGCGAGGTAGAGCGCGACCGGTGCGCCGAGGCCGCCCATACCCACGATCGCCACGGCGGCGCGCGCGAGCCGCCGCTGCCCGGCGTCGCCCACCTCGGTCATGATCCGTTGCCGGTGATGGCGGGCGTCGGTCATGAACGCGCCTCTACGCCGACGAACGCGTCGTAATCGACAAGGCTCTGCACCGTGGGCCGATCGCCACAGACCGGGCAGGCGCGGTTGCGACGGTAGCGAACTTCGCGGAAGGTCATGGCCATGGTGTCGTGCAGCAGCACGCGATTGACCAGCCCGTCACCGACGCCGGTGATCAGCTTGATGGTCTCGGCGGCCTGGATGGTGCCGATGAGCCCAGGGAGCGCCGCGAAGACGCCGACGTCTTCGGATTCTTCGATGGCTCCGGCCGGCGGTGGCTCCGGATAGAGGCAGCGGTAGCAGCCGTGGCCCGGAACGAACACCGTCACCTGGCCTTCGATGCGAAAGATGCTGCCATGCACCAACGATTTGCGAAGCAGGTAGGCCGCGTCGCTGAGCAGGTAGCGGGCCCGAAAGGAGTCGGTGCCGTCGACGATGACGTCGTACCGTCCCAGCAGCTCCATCGCATTGTGTTCGTCGACGGTCTCCTCGACGGTCTCGACCTTGACGTCCGGATTCAACGCGCTCACCGCCCGTGCCGCGCCGGCGACCTTCGATCGGTTCAAGCCCTCCATCGAGTGGATGATCTGTCGCTGAAGGTTGGAGAGCCGCACATGGTCATGGTCGGCCAGTCCGATCGTGCCGACACCCGACGCCGCCAGGTAGAGCGCGACGGGCGATCCCAGCGCGCCCACGCCGACGATCAGCACGCGCGAGCGCAGCAAACGCTGCTGGCCCTCTGGGCCGACCTCCGCCAGCGCGAGATGGCGGGCGTAGCGCAGCCGCTGCTCGGGCGTGAGGGAGCGCTCGGCCATCACGCGTCCTTTGGCTTGGCCGGCACCGCGTGGAAGATGCCATGGAAGACCCGCGGTTCGAGCCGGCGGAGGCGAAGGCAGTCGGCCAGCGTATGCGCAGCGAAGACCTCGCGCGCCGCGTGCTCGGCTTGTTCGGTCACGTGCCCCAGCACCCGGCTGTCGCCGGTCGGCGCGCCGTCGGGCTGGCGGCTCTTCGAGCCGTTCCCCTCCAGGCAGTCGATCACATGGTCGAGGCGAATCTCCTCCGGCGGTCTGGCCAGTTCGTGTCCGCCGTGCGGCCCGCGCGTGGAGGTGACGAAGCCGGCGCGCCGGAGGATCATCAGCACCTGGTCGAGGAACGGACCCGGGATTCCCTGCCGCCGGGCGATCTCGCTACTCTGGAGCGCTCCCCGGCCGGCATGGCTCGCCAGCTCCAGGACAGCTCGGACGCCGTACTCGGTTTTCATCGAAAAGCGCATTCGCACGGCAGTTGACCCTTAAAAGTTGATCTACCCGGTCAAGTATATCGCACCGTGCCGACTGCGCGGTCAAACAGGAAGGCGCAGCGCGATCGCGATGAAGAGCGTACCCAGGACCACCAGCGGAACCGTGGTGGCGATCAGGCTGAGGCTTCGCAGGCCGATGGCACGCCGCTCCTCGTTCGATGAGCGGACTCGGCCCCGCAGCACGAAACCTTCGACAGCCAGCAGCAGCGACGCCGCACCCAGGCCGAGCGCCACCATGACGATCGCCCAGTTGGTGGTTGGCGTCCCCTCTTGCTGCGCAAAAGCGTTGAAGCTGGCGGCCAGCACCCCCACCAGTGCGACGAGCACCCCGAGCGGCACCAGCGTCAGGTTGATGGCGCGCATGATGCGGCCCGGCTCCGGCCGGCGCGAGAACTGCCAGGCCGATGCGAGCACGAAGGCCATGTAGGCCGCGATCACGACATAGAAAAAGACGGGTGTCAGGAACTGGCCAAACGTCGTTGCCGCGAAGACCACGTGCACAATCTAGCTTTTTGCCGCGCCGGCGCACCCGCCCGGTTAGGACAGAATTCGGTAGAGATTGTTGACCACCGCAAACGTGGTGATCCAGGCGGCGACCAGGTAGGCGTTCCAGATTCCGGCCCGGCGGCGCCCAAACATCAGAAGGAACGCCACCAGCCCCGCCACCAGCGACAGCTTCAGGGCGTAGACCGCCACCTCCCCATTGTTCTGGATGATCCAGGCGGCAACACCGTTGAGCTCCTGGCGCCCCTGCGAGAGGCCGATGTGGGTGGTCGTCACGTCGAGGAGCTGGGCGGTGCAAAACCCGATGAGGATGAAGGCCTTCTTCCCGGTCGAGACGTCTTTGCCCCCAATGGCCTTGACCCGGCGGGTGACCGATGCTCGCGCTTCCCCAATCATTGGAACCGACTCTACACAGCCGCTATCAGAAAAGCAACGTCCACGTTGACGCTTTCTGAGTTCGGCGGCTTCCCTCCTATGAAAGACTGCCCGGATTATATGGGCAGCGTGCAGCTCCGTCCAGAGCCAAGTTTCGCGACTTTCGTCAGGAGGCTTTTTTGCTGTTGCCGAGGATCTCGCGCCGCCGTACGAACAGGTATGGGACGCCGATGAGAATGCTGCCGGCGACCGCAGCCCCCACCCCGTAACGCAGGTACAACGTCCAGTCGGATGGTGGGTCGAGCGCCGGATCGTAGACCGTCCGTGCCGTCAGTTTGAAGCTGAGCGCTCCGACGGTGCCAGTGACACTCCAGGTGCCGACCGTGGCCTCGGCATGGTTCCATTGCTGGTCCTCATTGACCCCGGGAAGGCTGGCGCACGGCCATACGCCTGCGGCCGGCAGATGAACCGGGATCGGGGGCCGGGGGGTTGCGGCCTTGGGCTGGGCCGCAAAGCGGAATGGCTTCGGTGGCTTGCTCATGTCCAACAGGATCACGTCCTGGCCAGTCTGGTTCTGGAGCAGCAGGTCGCAGCCGCCGGTTGTCCCCTGGATCGTGAGGCCCGCCGTCTTTGGCACGATGCTGTCGACGACCGTCTTGAAGGGCTGATCGTCCGCCGCCACCGTCAGGGGAACAAGCAGGATGGCAACAACTGGCGCGAATACCAGAGCGAGTCGGTTCACGAGGCTATAACGCCAATCCGGCCCTCGACTGGCGCGGTGCCCGGGTCATCCCCGGCTAGACTTGGCCGGCAAGGAGGGAGTGATGTCGTACGAATTCGTCCTCACCGAGGTGGATGGCGCGGTCGGCGTCGTCACGATCCACCGGCCCCAGGTCCGCAACGCGCTCAACCATCAGACGATTGCCGAGCTGGTCGACGCGCTGGAGAGCTTCGACCGCGACGACGCGATCCGCTGCATGGTGCTCACGGGCGATGACCGCGCCTTCGCGGCCGGTGCCGACATCGGACAGATGGCCGAGGCAAGCGCGATCGACGTCCTGCGCGATGACAACTTCGCGCGCTGGGCACGCTTTCGGGCGATCCATAAACCGGTGATCGCCGCGGTCGGTGGCTACGCGCTTGGCGGTGGCTGCGAGCTGGCGCTGATGTGCGACCTGGTGGTGGCCTCAGAGACGGCCCAGTTCGGCCAGCCCGAGGTGAAGATCGGGATCATTCCCGGAGCCGGGGGTACGCAACGGTGGGCCCGAACCGCGGGGAAGGTCCGCGCTATGGAGGCGGTGCTCACCGGCGAGCCGGTCCGCGCCGTCGACGCGGAGCGGATGGGCCTGGTCAATCGCGTCGTGCTGGCCGGCGCACAGCTCGCAGAAGCCAAGCGCCTCGCACAGATGATCGCTACCCGTCCGCCGCTGGCGGTTCGCCTCGGGAAGGAGGCCGTCAATCACGCGATGGAGGTCGGCCTTGCGCCGGGCCTGGAGTTCGAACGCAAGCTCTTCTATCTCTTGTTTGCGTCGGAGGACAAACGCGAGGGGATGAAGGCCTTTCTCGAAAAGCGCCCGGGGCAGTTCACCGGGCGATGAGCGACGTTCTTCTCAGCTCGCGTGACGGCGCCGTCCTGACGCTGACCATCAACCGGCCGGAGGCGCTAAACGCGCTCAACCGTGAGACGACACAGGCGCTGCGCACGGCCATCGATGCCGCGGGGCGTAACGCTGAGGTGGGGGCCATCATCCTCACGGGAGCCGGGCGGGCCTTTTGCGCGGGCGCCGACCTCAAGGACGTAAGCGCGCGATACGAGGCCGGCGACAGCGATCTCGGCGCCGACCTCCGAACGAATTACACGCCGATGATCCGCGCTATCCGCGCCTGTCCGAAACCGGTGATCGCCGCGCTAAACGGGACCGCCGCCGGCGCCGGCTTGAGCCTGGCGCTCGCCTGCGACCTGCGGCTGGCCGCCACCGGCACGCAGTTGATCGTGGTGTTCGTCCGGGTCGGCCTCGTGCCTGACGCCGGCAGCCTCTTCTTCCTGACGCGGATGCTCGGCTTGAGCAAGGCCACCGAGCTGGCGATCACCGGTGATCCCTTGAGCGCCGACGACGCCCACCGTCTGGGACTCGTGGCGGCCGTCGTGCCACCCGACCAGCTGATGGCCGCCGCGATGGAGCGAGCCAGCAAACTCGCGGCGGGTCCGCGCCAGACGTACGCGTTGATCAAGCGAGGCATGGAACGGGCGATCCAGCTCGACCTGGAACAGACACTGGAGCTCGAGTCGCAGCTGCAGGCCCTGGCCGCAAAGACACCAGACGCGAGCGAGGCGATCCGCGCGTTCCTCGAGAAACGGAAGCCGGTCTTCGGCCGCTAGGGAGGGGGAAAAAGAAAGAGCGGCGGTGTTACCCGCCGCTCTCACTTAAGTCAATTAATGCCATGGGCACCACCTCCCATTACTTAGGCAGCCATTGTATCAATTCCCGGCGCGGACGCGGTCCTCGATGAGCTCGCGTGAGATGAAGATCTGGCGCGCCCCTTCTACCGTCCGAAGTTGGCGCAACAGCTCGGCAGTCGTTCGATTGTGGGGCAGGCCCACATCGATCTCGAGCCGGTCGTCGGTTTCGTTGAGCTCGTGAATCCGGATCGACATCGGAAACGAGCCGATCACCGCCAGCGCCGCCCGCACCTTCTCGATCTCACCCTCGCCCCGTGGAACGATCAGGGTGACCTGCGCCTCGCTTGGCCGCTTGAAGAAGCGTCGTTCGATCGGCTTCAACACCATCAGGACGGCCAGGATCAGGAGCGTCGTGAAAAACGCGATGAGGTACTGCGCCGTTCCGGCGGCCATGCCGATCGCGGCTACCGCCCAGATCGTGGCGGCGGTCGTCAGCCCACGGACCAGGTCCTTGCGAAGGAAGATCGTCCCGGCGCCGAGGAAGCCGATGCCGGTGACGATCTGCGCGGCCACCCGTGATGGGTCCGTCTGGCTGAAACCATAGGCGCCGACGATCGTGAACAGGGCCGATCCCATCGACACCATCGTCACCGTCCGGAGCCCCGCCGCCCGCTCCTGCCGCTCGCGCTCCAGGCCGACGATGGCGCCCAGGACCAGCGCCACCAGCAGGCGCAGCATGAGATCAAAGGCAGTTGGCACGGCGCTATGGTACTGCCACGCCGGGGTCGCTGCGACGAAAAGTGGTTACGCGGCGGTAAACAGCCCGCCGTCGAAGGTCTCGGCCTCCGGCTCGACGGGAATCCCGTTGCGCTCGCTGAAGAGCGTCTCTTCGACCGCGAAGAGGGCGTCCATCAGCTTCGTGATCCCGACTTTGACCTTGATGTTGGCCACCTGGTCCGGCATCGCGGCGATCGGGCTGACCAGGGTCAGGATCTCCTCCAGCCGCGGCTCGTAGGAGGTGGGGACGCGCTTCATACCCTTGAGGTTCATCTCTTCCAGCTCATGGAGCAGCCGATCGATCAGCTGGATGGGGCGTCGAACCTGGTCCTTGCGCGCCTTGAGATCACGGTGCTGCTGTTCGGCGTCACGGATATAGGCGTTGGTCTGGGCGAGCAATCCTATCATCAACGAACCCTCATTTGATCGCGGTGGAAATGCCGTACACGCTCGCAAACCAAATCAGTCCCGGGTTTATTCCCAGAAATCGGGTCAGTTTTTTGGGACGTTGGCCGCCAACTCAGCCGTAGACTTTCCGTGACATGCCGCTGCTTCGCGTCGACCGGCTCAAACTGGTGTACGGAGCCACCGAGGTACTGAGCGACCTGACGTTCCAGGTCGAGCCACGGCAACGCCTTGGGATGGTGGGCGCCAACGGCAGCGGGAAGTCCAGCTTGCTGAAAGCGATCTCGGGCGACGTCATTCCGTCGGCCGGGTCCGTGGCCCTGGCACCCCGAGCCCGGACGGCCTACCTGGCGCAGGAGCTGGAAGCCGGTCCGCATGAGAGCGTGTACGCCGACGCGCTACACAGCCGGCCCGACATCCTCAGCCTGCGCGGACGCCTCGAGGGCCTGGAGGCCGCCATGGCGGGGGCGACCGGCGCGGAGCAGGCCGTCCTCGTGGAGGACTACGGTGAGGTCCAGCACGAGTACGAGCGCCTCGACGGCTACGCCTACGACAACCGCGTCGCCGAAGTCCTCCACGGTGTCGGGCTCACCGAGGCCGACCGGGCACTTGCCCCCGGCGCGCTCAGCGGCGGGCAGCGCCGCCGCCTGGCGCTCGCCAAGCTCCTCCTGCAGGACGCCGACCTGCTGCTGCTCGACGAGCCCACCAATCACCTCGACCTGGAGGCGATCGAGTGGTTGGAGGGTTTTCTTCGTCTCTCTCGGGCCGGCATGCTGATCGTCTCCCATGACCGACGGTTCCTCGAACACACCGCCGACGACATCCTGGAGCTTCAGGCCGGCTCGGGCGAGTGGTACCCCGGGAATTATCGGCAGTACGTCCGGTTGCGCCGCGAGCGCCGCGCCCTGCGACAAAAAGAATTCGAGGCCCAGCAAGAGTACATCGCCCGAACCGAGGAATTCATCCGCCGTTACAAAGCCGGGCAGCGCGCGCGCGAGGCGCGCGGCCGGCAGACCAGGCTCGACCGCCTGGCCAGGGTCGCGCCGCCCGCCGACGATCAGCAGATCCGGATCCGGCTGAAGGCCTCGGTTACCAGCGACCTCATCTTTCAGAGCGACGGGCTCCGGCTTGGATACGGCAAGCGCGAGTTGCTGACCATGCCGGCCTTTAGCATCAACGCCGGCGAGCGGGTTGCGATCGTCGGCCCGAACGGCTCCGGCAAGACGAGCCTGCTGAAGGCGCTCTTGGGCGAGCTTCGCCCGCTTTCAGGCCGCGTCAAGATGGGCCCGCGCGTCGCCATGCGCTACTACGACCAGCACCTCGCCGATCTCGATCCCAACAAGACGGTGCTCACCGAGCTGCAGGATGCCTTCGGTCTGCCGGAGGAAACATTGCGTACGTTTCTCGGCCGCCTACTCTTCCACGGCGATGACGCCTTCAAGACGATTCGGTCGTTGAGCGGCGGGGAGAAGAGCCGCGTGGCGCTGGCGAAATTGATGCTCGACGACGCCGGATTGTTGCTCCTCGATGAACCCACCAACCACCTCGACATCCCGGCCCAGGAGATGCTCGAGGAGGCCTTACAGGACTTCGAAGGGACCATCGTTTTCGTCTCGCACGACCGCTACTTCATCGATGCGATCGCGACGCGGCTCTGGACGATCGAGGACGGCACGGTGACCATGCACCTCGGCAACTACAGCGACCTCGAGCGCCGCCGGCAGCGGGCGTCCCGCCCGGTCGTCGCGCCCGAGCCAAGCAAATCCGGTCGTGCGATCACACCCGGCACGGCCCGCGCGACAGCGAAACCCGGCGCGGCCGTCAACGGTGTCGAGGACCGCATCGACGAGCTCGAAGCTGAGGTTCGCCGCATCGAGGAGCAGCTGGCTGACCATTCGACGTATGACGACCCTGCCCGGGTCGCGGAGCTGGCAGCGGCACATGAGGACGCGTCCCGCCGCCTGCGAGCGCTCTACCAGGAGTGGGAGCAGGCCGCCGGCGAATAAGCCGGCACCCGAGCCGGTCGGCCCCCCGGCTCGGCCCGGTGGCGAGCGACGACCGCCCGTACCTCGTGCCGGTGGTATCGCTGGCGTATGCCGTGACCATCGGCGCCGCGCTGCTCGCGTTCGACCAGCTGGCGGAATACCTTCCGGGCGCCTGGTTCGAGGTCCTGGGAGCCGCCGTACTGCTTCTCTGCGCGATGTCGATCGTCGTGCTACTTCGCGCCGGCCTGCGCCGGCATGGGGAGGGTTTGAGGCGCCGCGCGCTGCTCTGGGCTGGCGGCGCGGTCGTACCAGCGGTGCTGGGGACGCTGGCCATCTTCAGCCTGGTCGAGAGCGCCCAAAACGCGTCCCTGCTCAGCGGGGCCGACACCCATCTCACCCGCCCGGTGATCGATGGGCTTCCCCGGCCTCCCGGCACCAAACTGGTCGACGAGCGGCCAGGCCTGGCCGACACCGAAACCATCTACCAGGACTTCACCGCCACGAACTTGAACAGCATCGTCCCCTTTTACGAGGCGCAACTCACCAAGGAGGGCTGGGCCGAGGACAAAACGTCGGCCACGACGTCCATCGTCCGCTTTGGCAAAGGCGAATACATTCTGGCCCTCGAGCTCAACCCGCCGTCGGCCTACACGCTGACGGTCGACCACGTCAACCCGAATCTGCTGCAAACGCCCTCTCCCAGTCCGACCTGACGTTGGCGTAACCGGCCGAAGGGCCCTCGGGTCTATTGGGCGTTCTGCACAAAAAGGGCTCCCTCAACTCGTCTCTTCGGCCCGATGACGTAGGCAATCGGCGCCCCTAGGATCGACACAGTCGGATCACCACGTTCAAGTGGAGGGAATTTGTCTATGGCGATCGATCAGGGTGTGCGTTCGAAGAAGGAAACAAAGGCGGATGCCCAGTCCGTCATCGATCTCGCCCACAAGCAAGGCCTCAAGATCGTCGATCTCAAGTTCATCGACCTGATCGGGACCTGGCAGCACTTCTCCATCCCGGTCCAGGAGTTGACCCGGGGCCTCTTCAGTGAGGGGATCGGTTTCGACGGCTCGAGCATTCGCGGGTTCCAGCACATCCATGAGAGCGACATGCTGCTGATTCCGGACGCGTCGACGGCGATCGTCGATCCGGTGCTGCGCGTGCCAACCCTCAGCATCAACTGCGACGTCATCGATCCGATCACGCGGGAGCCGTACTCGCGCGATCCACGGTACGTGGGCAAGAAGGCGGAGGCCTACCTGCTGACCACCGGCCTCGCGGACACCAGCTTCTTTGGCCCGGAGTGTGAGTTCTACATCTTCAACAGCATGCGGTTCGACCAGAACCAGTTCTCGGGCATGTACGAGATCGATTCGATCGAAGGCGTATGGAACTCCGGCAAGAACTCCGAGCCGAACACCGCCTACCGCCCTCGCTACAAAGAAGGATATTTCCCAGTACCGCCGACCGACAAGCTACAGGACCTCCGCTCGCAGATCGTCCTCAAGCTGATCGAGGCGGGGGTCGACATCGAGGTCCATCACCACGAGGTGGGCACCGCCGGCCAGACCGAGATCGACATGCGGTTCGACACGCTCGTGAACATGGCCGACAAAGTGATGATGTACAAGTACGTCGTCAAGAACGTCTGCGCCCAGAACGGGTTCGTGGCGACGTTCATGCCCAAGCCGCTCTTCATGGACAACGGGTCCGGGATGCACACCCACCAGAGCCTGTGGAAGAACGGCGTGCCGCTCTTCTACGACAAGGCCGGGTACGCGGGCATCAGCGAGATGTGTCGCTGGTACATCGGCGGGCTGCTAAAGCACGCGCCGTCGCTGCTCGCCTTCGCGGCGCCGACCACCAACTCCTATCGTCGGCTGGTGCCCGGCTACGAAGCGCCCATCAACCTGATCTATTCGAAGCGCAACCGCAGCGCCTGCGTGCGTATCCCGATGTACTTCGACGATCCCAAGGCAAAGCGGCTCGAGTTCCGGACGCCGGACCCGTCGTGCAACCCGTACCTCTCCTTCGCGGCCTGCCTGATGGCCGGTCTGGACGGCGTCATCAACAAGATCGAGCCGCCCAAGCCCATCGATGAAGACCTCTACGAGCTCGAACCCGAGATGAAGCGTCAGGTGAAGAGCACACCGGGCTCCCTGACGGAAGTCCTCGATGCGCTGGAAATCGACAACGACTACCTGACCCGCGGCGGCGTCTTCACCACGGACCTGATCGAGACCTGGATCGATTACAAGCGCGTCCGCGAGGTCGACCAGGTGGCGCTCCGTCCGCATCCCTGGGAGTTCTACCTTTACCACGACATCTAGTTCGTCGTAGTCGATTCGTTCGCGCGTTCGCCGTTGAGGCGGCTGTCACTCGCCCTGACAGCCGCCTTTAGACTCTCGGAAGAGGAGCAAACGTCATGGAGGACAATTCCGTACAGCGCGATAAACCCTGGAGACCTGGCGACTACCCGCGGCTCGGCCCGTCATGGGACGAACTGGAACCGGTAGAGGACTCGAAGCCTAAAGGTGTGCCCGACGGCGAAGACTGAGGCGGCGTCAGGCCGCGCGACCGCGCAGACCGTCGAGCGGACGATGGAGCGGCTCTCCGAACGGTCCATCCGGTTCCTGGACCTGCGCTTCGTCGACGTGCTCGGCACGGTGAAGAGCATCACGATCCCGACGCAGCGGCTGCTGCATGCCGTTCGCAACGGCGAATGGTTCGACGGCTCGTCGGTGGAAGGATTCGCGCGGGTCTTCGAGAGCGACATGTTCCTTCGCCCGGACCTCGACACCCTGACGATCGGCGAGGCAGACGGCGTGCCGGGCGCCCAGGTGATCTGCGATCTCATGACCCCGGAGGGCGAGCGGTTCGCCGGCGATCCTCGCGGCGTGCTGGCCCGGGCTCTGGCCGAGGCAGCCTCGCTTGGCTTCGACTACTCGGTCGCCATGGAACTGGAGTTCTTCCTCCTGAATACGGACACCGCCACCGGCGGCGTTCGACCGGGGCGGCATGATCGTGCTAGCTACTTCGACCATCCGGTCGACGTGGGCAGCGACGTTCGACAGGAAATCGTGGGGGCCCTGGACCGCCTGGGGATCACCGTCGAGGCCAGCCATCACGAAGTCGCTGCGGGGCAGTACGAACTCGACCTGGCCCTGAGCAACGCACTCAAGAGCGCGGACCAGCTCGTCACGCTCAAGCATGCGGTCAAGGCGGTCGCGCAGCGCCGGGGATTGCTGGCGACCTTCATGCCCAAGCCGATCTTCGGTGCGGCGGGATCCGGGATGCACACCCACCAGGTCCTGACCGAGGCCGGCAAGGACACCAACGCGTTTTACGACCGCGCCGACCAGTACCAGCTGTCTCCCGTCGCGAAGCACTTCATCGCCGGTCAGCTGGCCCACGCCCGCGCGCTATGTGCGCTGGTTGCCCCACTGGTGAACTCTTATAAGCGTTTCGTCGCCGGCTTCGAAGCACCGGTCGCGATCAGCTGGGCCCAGATGAACCGTTCGGCCTTGATCCGCGTGCCGCGTGCCGGCAGCGGCGATCGCGCGTCCGTGCGGATCGAGTTCCGGGCGCCGGACCCCTCGTGCAATCCTTACCTCGCGTTCGCCGCGATGCTCCACGCCGGCCTCTCGGGGATCCGTCAGAAGCTGCCCTTGCCGCCACCGGTCGAAGAGAATCTCTATGCGTTCGATCCCGAGCGCCTCGCCCGCCACCAGCTCGGCCACTTGCCCGCCTCGCTCGCCGAGGCCCTCAAGGACCTCCGCCAGGACGAGGTGATGCGCGATGCGCTGGGTGTCCACCTCCTCGAACGTTTCATCGAGGCGAAGGAGATGGAGTGGCAGAGCTATGAGAAGCAGGTCACCCCATGGGAGCTCGACGCATACCTCGAGGCTTACTAGCCGGCTTCACGGCCCCCTGCTGATCGCGGTCGTCCTGGTCCTCATCGTCCTGGCAGGGTTCTATGTCATCGAGGCGTTTATCGCCACCAGTCCGCTGCTCCGCATCGTGCTTCGCACCCTGCCGGTGCTCCCGGTCGCGATCTGGACGTTGTGGTTCGATCGGTCGCGTCCGTTCGAACGGCAGGCGCCCGTCCTTCGGCGGGTCGGCCGCGTCGGGCTACTGCTGGTGGTGATGGCGTTTGCGGTCGCCCTGCTGGGCTTGGGCTTGAACTGGCTGTACGATCCGGCTCGATTTATCTAGCCTAGAATGGGCGCCTGATCCGTCGGCACGAGAGACCAAGGAGGTCGGCAAAATGGCGCACCATCTCAAAGATCTGACGATCGAGCTCGACGAAAAAGTGGGAACCGTGGCGGCTGCGGCCGAAGCGCTGGGCAAGGCCGGCGTCAATATTGAGGGGATCTGCGGATTCGTCGTCGGTGGCAAGGGCGTGGGCCATGTTCTGGTCGAGGATGCCGGGAAGGCGCGTCAAGCGTTGCAAAGCGCGGGCGCTCGAGTCACCGGCGAGCAGGACGCCCTGGTGCTGGACATCGAGGACAAGCCCGGATCGCTTGGGAAGCTAACCCGGAAGATCGCCAATGCTGGCGTCAGCCTGAACGCCGTGTACCTAGCGACGAAGACACGTGTCGTGATCGGGGCGCAAGATATCGAGAAGGCGCGAGCTGCCGCAGGGGAAGGCGCCGCCAGTCGTCGATAGTCTCCAGCCGGAAGCCTGAGGGCTTGCAGAAAGCCGAAAGCCTCACGGGGTGAACACCGTCACGAATGAGTATACCCCACAACAAGGCACGTCGGGGCGCTTTGACGTCCCTCCATTCTCAGGGTTGAGCTTGAGCCTGGCCCTTCAAGGTCGATACCTCAATCAGTGACGACTTCCTAATAGGGAGCCGGACAAGGAGACATCAGATGTCAACAGAGCAGAACAAGGCGATCGCCCGGCGCATTCCCCTCGAGGTGTTCGAGCAGGGACGCCTTGCCGTAATCGACGAGATCGTCGCGCCCGATGTCAAAGAGCACGGCGAACCCCCGCCTGGCATGCCCGCAGGCCGCGAGGGACTCAAGGCGGTCGTATCGGAGATGCGCAAAGGATTTCCGGACCTAAAGTTCAGCGTCGATCTCCAGGTTGCCGAAGGTGACTTCGTGGCCGGCTATTCGACCGTCAGCGGCACCCATAAGGGTGAGGCCTTTGGGATGCCGGCCACCGGGAAGCGCGCGGAGTGGGCGGAGACGCACATCGTGAAGATCGTCAACGGCAAGATCACCGAGCACTGGGGAGTCATAGACCAGCTTGGAATGCTTCGGCAACTCGGCCTTGCCCCGACCCCGCAAGCGGTGACGGCCGGCCGCTAGAGAACCAATCCGCGCAAGAGGGGCGGTCAGGAGACCGCCTCTCTTAGGCACCAGCTGATGCTGGCTAACCGGAAGGCGCACCACGTCGCCGGCGAAGGCGCCGCCAGTCATCGATCGTCATCGCCCACCGCTGGTGATCGCGCCAGCGGCCCGCGACCTTCAAGTAGCGCGGCGAGAAACCTTCCAGCCGGAAGCCAGAGCGCTTGACGAGGGCAATCGACGCGGCGTTTTCCGGCTGGACGTTCGCCTCGACGCGGTGCAGCGTCATGCTCGTAAACGCATGTCGGAGCACCAGGCGCATACCGTCCGTCATGTAGCCCTGTCCGTCATGCGGCCGCTCGGCATAATAGCCGAGGTAGGCGCTCTGAAACATTCCGCGGACGATCTGACTCACGACGAAGACGCCAACAATTGCATCGTCGACGAGCCGGCAGACGATGAAGCACTTGACGTTGGGCTGGCGGCAGCGGGTCATCCACCTGGTAAAGGCTTCCGCGTCGGTGGGCGGCCGCACCCAGCCCCGATGGAAAGCGCGGCTCAGCCGGTTCGCCGCAACGATCTGCGGCCCCTCGCGCTTCGTGGGCTCGCGGAGGTAGACGCGTTCACCGACCTCGAGGGCCGTTTCTTGATCAGGTTTCGGCACGTCGTGCCCACCATCCCAGAATCCCATTCACGGCCCAGCCGGCGAGCCAGTTGGCAGCCAGACCGGCACGATCCGGAAACCAGGAGATGTAGACCGAGCGCTGATTGCTGGCAACCGCCTGGGCGACACGCCGCGCGACTTTCTCGGCTGACACCGGCGGCAGCACCTGGTGTGCCTGGCGGCCGCGGGTGCCGAGGCGGTTCTCGCCGAAGCTGGAACGTGTCGTCCCCGGGAAGACATTCATCACCTTGATGCCGCGATGCGACTCCTCCATCCGCAGCGCATCGCCGATCGCAGTCAGCGCGAACTTGCTCGCTGAGTAGTACCCGATCCGCGGAACGACTATGCGGCCGGCCATCGACGAGATGTTGATGATCATGCCGGAGCCCTGCGCGCGCATGATCGGGATCACCGCGCGGATGGCGGCCGCGGCGGCCAGTACGTTGAGCCTGAACAGCGTCTCCACGTCGGCGCTTGACGCATCGCTGATCGTCGCACTCATACCCTGGCCCGCGTTGTTCACCAGGATGTCGATCCCGCCGAGCTCGCGAATCGCCTCATCCGCCATCTGCTCGACGGCGCCCTCCTCCGTCACATCCGTCGGAATCACGACCGCCGTGCCGCCCTCCGATTTGATCTGCGCGGCGACCGCGTCCAGCCCTGGACGGTTACGCGACGCGAGCGCGGCCCGTGCGCCACGCCGGGCGAATTCGAGCGCGATGGCGCGGCCGATCCCGCTCGACGCGCCGGTTACGATGACGCGTGCGTTCTTCAGGCGCACGCGCTAATGCTGGCAGCCTCGACAGAAATCGGTCGCCTCGCCCCGCGCCGTCAGCTCCGAGATCCGATGTCCGCAGCGCGGGCACTTTCCCTTCGCCTTGCCGTGCACGGCCATGAAGCTCCGATCCTGCTTGTGCGGCTCGTAGCCCGGCTGCGCCTTTATCGATTCGATGGCCGAGCTCAGCACTTTGTGCGTCGCTGCGTAGAGCCGTGACAGCTCGTCGGGCTTGAGCGTGGTTCGCTTACGCAGAGGCAGGAGTTCGGCCTCATGAAGAATCTCGTCGGAGTAGGCGTTGCCAACTCCGGCGATGAACGCCTGGTTGCGGAGCAAATTCTTTAGCTCGCCAGGGTGACGGCGGATGCGCTGCGAGAATTCGGAGAAGGTCGCCGTTAACGCGTCCGGGCCGAGCTCCGCCCATCCCGGAATCGTCGGCAATGCCCCCGGCACCACCCAGTAAACGCGCCCCATCTTCACGGTGTCCAGAAAACGCAGCTCGTCGCCACCTTCGAGCGTGATGCGAAAGACGGTCGAGGCCGCGACTTTCTCGGAGGCCTTCGTCCACTGGAGCCGGCCGCCCAGCATCGGGTTGATGACCAGGTGCTGCCCGCTGATATCGAAGATCAGAAACTTGCCACGGCGCCAGACTCGCTCGAAGGTCCCGCCCACCAGTTGCCGGGCGTACTCGTCCGGCGGCGTCCGAAGCAGGAAGCTCAGCTTGGGCGAGGTCCAGACCTGGGCAATCTTCCTCCCCTCGAGTCGCGGGCCGAGGTATTCGCGCAGAACTTCGAGTTCCGGGAGTTCAGGCACTGGCGGTCAGGCTACCGCATAAATGGCGTGTAAATCTGTTGCTTGACAAGACTGGACGTCCAGTCTAGTCTCGTGACGACAGAATATGGCTCCAGCCAGGGAGCGGATCATGAGCGAGGCGACGCGGCTGCTGTCCCGCGACCTACAGGCGTCGGTGGACGAGATCGCGGCGGCGGCGGGCGTGTCGCGAACCACCTTCTACCGGGCCTTCCCATCACGCGCCCAGTTGCTGCACGCGCTTGAAGTGCAACCGGAGCCGGATACGCGACAGCGCGTCCTCGATGCATCGATCCGCTTGCTCCGCGCCCAAACCCTGAACGACCTGTCCATGGATGCGCTCGCATCTGAAGCCGGCGTCTCCCGCGCGAACCTCTATCGCCTTTTCCCCGGCAAGTCGGCGCTGTTCAAGGCCATCCTGCTTGCGTACTCTCCATTCGAGCCGGTCATGGCGGTCTTCGCCCGTGCCGGTGACCGCCCGCCCGAAGAGGTCATCCCCGAGATCGTGCTGACGGCGTATCGAACCGTCGCGGGACACACGGGCATCGTTCGCACCCTGCTGCTCGAGGTCACATCCATGACCCCGGAGTTCGCCCAGGCCTTTGCCGAAACGGGCTTGCGCGCCTTCGGAACGTTCGCTCAATATCTTGCCGGCCAGATGGCCGCCGGGCGCCTCCGGCGCATGCATCCGATGATCGCGGTGCAGAGCCTGGTTGGCGGCGTGATGTTTCACATGCTGGCCGCGCCCGTAATGAGCCAGGCGATGGTCGACGTTCCCGCCGGTGAGGACGTCGTGCTCCAGTTCGCCAGTGTCTGGCTGCGTGGCATGGGACCGGAGGCGCCGACTCGTGGCAACTGAGGCCTATGCGGTCGACACTGAGGATGTCGTCAAGCGGTTCGGCAGGCAGACAGCCCTCGACGGCGTCAGCCTGCGCGTCCGGCGCGGCGAGGTCTACGGACTGCTCGGCCCGAACGGGGCCGGCAAGACGACGCTGATTCGCAGCCTCGTCGGGCTGGTCGCCCCAGAGGAGGGCACGGTCACCGTGCTCGGCCGCCGCATGCCCCAGCTCGAGGTTCTGGCGCACGTGGGCTACATGACGCAGCAGGCCGCGCTCTATCCGGATCTCTCGGCCGAGGAGAACGTCCACTTCTTCGGCGCCATCAACGGGCGTGTCGACGGCGTTCGCGAGGCGCTCGACTTCGTCGACCTCTGGGATCGTCGGAAATCGGTCGTGAGCACGCTCAGCGGCGGGATGCGGACGCGATGCTCGCTCGCCTGCGCCCTGGTCCACAAACCGGATCTGCTGCTCCTCGACGAGCCAACGGTCGGCGTCGATCCGCAGCTGCGGGTCCAACTCTGGGACGGCTTTCGCAAGATGGCAGCCGGCGGGACCTCCATCGTCGTCTCGAGCCACGTCATGGACGAGGCCGAGCGATGCGACCGTCTTGGATTGATCCGCTTCGGCAAACTGCTCGCCGAAGGGACCGTCGCCGAAATCAAGGCGAGGGCCGGCGTCGATCGGTTGGAAGATGCCTTCCTCAAGCTCTCCGAGGCGTCGCTCGGATGAGCGCGAGCCGCGTCCGCGCGATCACGCAACGGCTCCTGCACCAGTTCCGTCGGGATCGTCGCACCCTGGCCCTTCTGTTCGGGGCGCCGCTCATCATCCTGGCCCTCCTCGGTTACCTACTCCGCGGCGGCGGCGACGTGCCGAAGATGGGCGTCGTCAACCTCGACGGTGGCGGCCTTGGCAGCGTCGTCGCCTCGGCATTGGAGAGTTCGAAAGCCGTAGCCGCGTCAGCAATGTCGCAGGTGGACGCCGAAGCCAAGCTGCGGTCGGGCGACATTGCTGGATATGTGCTGTTGCCGTCCGACTTCTCGGTTCAGGCCCAACAACATCACGTCATCGCCCCGGAGGTGCACCTTGAGGGAAGCCAGCCGGGCCTCTCGCAGAGCGTCGTGCAGGCGGTCAGTCAATCGTTCGTCGCCCTCGCCGGCCAGGCCGGCGGCATTCAGTTCGCACCGCGGATCACCTTCCTCTACGGTGGGCCTAGCTTCGACACGCTCGACTATTTCGGCGCCGCCTTCATCGGCCTGGTGGTCTTCTTCCTGGTGTTCGTCATCACCGCCGTGGCGTTCCTCCGCGAGCGCGGTCAGGGAACGCTGGAGCGTTTGATGGCGAGTCCGCTTCGTCGGGCGGAGATCGTACTGGGCTACATGCTCGGCTTCACGGTGCTGGCACTGGTGCAATCCGCTGAGGTGCTCGCCTTCAGTCTCGTCGTGCTGCACGTCCACAACGTGGGCAACGTTGCTTTGATCTTCCTGCTCGAAGCGTTGATGGCGATCGCGGCCGTCAACCTGGGCATCTTCCTCAGCATGTTCGCCCGCACCGAGTTCCAGGCGGTGCAGTTCATTCCCCTCGTCATCGTCCCGCAGATGCTGCTCGCGGGCATCATCTTCCCCATCAGCACCGAGCCCGGGCCGCTTCAGGCGCTGTCTCGCGTGCTGCCGCTGACCTATGCCGTCGAGGGGCTGCGGAACATCATGATCAAGGGCGCCGATCTGAGTTGGTCATCGCTGCAGCTTGACGTCGGGGTGGTCCTGGGCTTCTGTGTCCTCGTCATCCTCGCCGGCGCCGCAACTCTCCGCCGCCGCATCGCCTGATCGCATCTGACGGTACGTCTAACAGCGGCTTCTGTCGCACAATCACCTGGATCCCGCGCTGAGCGCACGGCGGTATAGATTTGGGTCGAATTGGTCCCTTTCGAACTGGCTGTCAATGGGAAGCTCCTCTGGGATCAAGAGGGAAACTTCGGTGAGCTGCGTCCGAAGGCGGACCGCACGCTCATCAGCTTCCTGCTGATTCATGACGACGAATATGCCGAAGGGCAAACTCTCCATGAGCGATGGACCTTCCGGAGCGAAGGGAGCAGCGATCGAGCGCGGGTCATCGCAAGGACCGCCCCTGATGAGGCTGAGGTTGCGATCTGTTCGGTGGAACCCCCCAGGGCCAGCATTGAGCTGTCGAACGGGGGAGGATTGCGACTCTCTTCCTCCTTCTGGAGGTGGCAATGGTTTTTGCGAGATGGTGACGAGACGGAACTCGTCCGGATTCGGCCCACCTGGGGACTTGGAAGCTGGCGACGAGCGAGCGTAAGGGTTTCCGAGAAGGGCAAAGCCTTGCGTGAGTTACCCCTACTCTTGCCCCTGACCTGGTTTCTATATTTCTACTACTTGGAGTTGGACAGCGAGTAGGGCATCAGCCATCGTCGATTGCCTGGCCATCACTATCGATAGTTGCGCGAGGTAGGGAAGACGTCTTCGTCGGGCAGGGACGGCGCGGCCTCGACGTGATCGACGAGCACGCTGAGCACCCCGTCCTGCTTTTGCAGCCTCCCGTCCATGATCAGGATCGGCTCCAGGTTGGCCACCTGCCGGTAGCGCTGATAGATCGGCGGCCGCAGGATGACGTCGACGTGGCCGAACTCATCAGCCAGCGTGAAGAACTTGAATTCTTTTCCCGTCGATGGCGATTGCCGCGTGATGACCAGGCCGCCGACGCGCACCTTCGCCCCATCGCGAACGCTCGACCGGATCGTCTTCGAGTCGATCACGTGCAAGGCATCGAACTGCGGCCGGTAGAAATGAATCAGGTGATCCGTGGTCGTTAGCGAGAGCATCCGGTAGTCGGTCGCGACCCGCTCGCGGTGGGTCATGGGCGCCAGGCTCACTGACTCTGACGGCTCGGCCAGCATCGGCGAGCGCTGCCAGTCGTCGGCATGTTCGTTGAAGCGCCAGACCGCCTCTCGCCGGTTCGGTTCCAGCGTGTCGAAGGCGCCGGCCAGCACCAGGTTCTGCACCTGTGCCCGGGTCAGGCCGTTCCGGGATTGTGTCGTCAGGCGGATGCGGCGGCAGAACTCCTCGAGGGAAACGACCGGACCTTTGAGCTGCGCCTCCTCGAGGACCTCGAGCGCCTTGTCGCCGACGCCATGCACGTAGTTGAAGCCGAGCCGCAGCGCGCCACCTTCGACGGTGCAGCGCACGTAGCTCTTGTTGATGTCGACCGGCAGGATCTTGACGCCGTGGTGCTTGGCGTCCTCGACGAGCACGTGCGGGTGATAGAAGCCCATCGGCTGGTGGTTGAGCAGCCCGGCGTAGAGCGCGGGCGCGTGATGCAGCTTGAGCCAGGCGGTCTCGTAGCAGGTGCGGGCGAAGGCGGCGGCATGCGATTTCGTGAACCCGAACTCGGCGAACGCGGCCAGCTTGGTGAAGATCTCCTCGGCGATCGGTTGCGGGATCTCGTTCTGGGCGCAGCCGCTAAGGAAACGCTCGCGGATCGCCGCCATCAAGTCGTGGGAGCGGTGGCTGCTCATCGCCCGCCGGAAGCGGTCGGCTTCGGCGCTCGAGAAGCTGGCGCAGTCCATCGAGATCTTCAAGATCTGCTCCTGGTAGAGGACCACGCCGAGCGTCTCCTCGAGGATCGGCTTCAGGCGCGGGTGGATGTACATCACCGGCTCCTTGCCCTGCTTGCGCCGGAGGTACGGATGCACCGCATCACCCTGGATCGGGCCAGGGCGGATGATCGCGACCTCGACGACTAAATCGTTGAAGGTCTCCGGCCGCGAGCGCGGCAGCGTTTGCATTTGCGCCCGGCTCTCGATCTGAAAGACCCCGATCGTGTCGGCCTGCGTACAGAGGTCGTAGACGGCCGGGTCTTTCAAGTCGAGCGCGTCGAGGTCGGGGCGCACGCCGGTATCCGCCTCGATCTGGTCGAGGGCTTCGGCCACCACCGAGAGCATGCGCAGGCCGAGCATGTCCATCTTGATCAAGCCCAGCTCCTCGACGTCGTCCTTGTTGAACTGCACCACCATGCGGCCCGGCATGGTCGCGCGCTCCACCGGCACGATGTCGATCAGCGGCTCGCCGGTGACCAGCATCCCGCCGACATGGATCGAGAGGTGACGCGGGAAATCGAGGATCTGGGTAGCGAGGTCGAACAATTGCTGCCAGGGCTTCGCGGCGTTTGCCGTCGGATAGCCGGCCGCCTGCGCGATCGTCTCTGGGCTTTCCGGGTGCCAGGCGGACGCCGACTTCGCCAGGTGGTCGATCGTCTCCTCCTTGAAGCCGAGCGCCTTGCCCACCTCGCGGATCGCCGACCGCTGACGGTAGGTCACGACGTTGCAGACCATCCCGGTGCGCTCCGGGCCGTACTTTTCATAGACGTACTGGATCACCTGCTCCCGGTGCGCGGTGGAGAAGTCGATGTCGATGTCGGGCGTCGTCGTCATCTCTTCGTGCAGGAAGCGCTCGAAAAGCAGGTTGTGCTCGATCGGATCGACCCGGGTGATACCGAGCAGGTAGGCGACGATACTGTCCGCCGCCGAGCCACGCCCCTGGCCCGGGATGCCGCGCGCCTGCGCGAACCGCATCAGGTCCCAGTTGATCAGGAAGAACTCGCTGAAGCCGGTCTTGTTGATGACGTCGAGCTCTTTCTGCAGACGGGCCGCGACCTCGGAAGTGACCGGACGATATTTCTCGCGGACGGCATCCTGGCAGAGCCGGTACAGGAAGGAGTACGGCGTCTCCCCCGCCGGGACCGGAAAGCCGGGAAAGCGTGCGCTCACCAGGTCGAAGCTGAAGCGGCAGCGCCCCGCAATCTCCGCGGCGGTAATCATCCCTTCGTCGACAACCTTCCGCGGGTACCGACTGAAGACCTGGCGAAGCTCGGCCCCCGATTTGAGGTAGTGCTCGGCATTGGGGTGCAGGTAACGCTGCGCCTCGTCGAGCGTGGTGCGATGACGGATCGCGGTGAGGACGTCGTGGAGCTTGTGCCGGTCGGGCGTCGCATAAAAGACCTCGTTGGTGATGACCAGCGGCGCCGCATACTGCCCGGCCAGGTCGAGCAGCCGCTGGTTGCGCGAGCGATCGTCCGGAGCCAGGTGGTCGTGCAGCTCGATGAAGACCCGATCGCGGCCGAAGATTTCCTGGTAAAAGGGCAGCCGCCCTTTGGGATCGGCGACCAGCGCGATCAAGTGCCCGCTCAGGGGCGCCAGCTGGTCCGCCGGCAACCGTGCCATGCCTTTCGCGTTGGGCATCTGCGCCATGCTGATCAAGCGGCAAAGGCTCGTGTATCCGAGCTTGTCTTCCACGAGCAGCAGCAGCCTGTCTCCCCAGCGGTCGTAATCCACCCGGTCTTTCGGCGGCGTGGTCCCGTCGTCGATCGTCAGCTCGCTGCCGACGATCGGCTGGATACCCGCGCGTTGTGCCGCGCCGAAGAACTTGACCGCGCCGTAGAAGCCGTTGCGGTCGGTGATGGCGAGCGCCGGCATCTCCAGGTCGCGGGCACGCGCCACCAACTCGTCCGGATGCGATGCGCCCTCGAGGAAGGAGTAGTTGGAGTGGCAGTGGAGCTCGGCGTAGGCGCTAGTCATAGACGCGCTCGACAAACCATTCCGCACTGGCCCGGTTGCAATAGCACTCCAGCGCGAGGTCATCGTCGATCAGCAGCCGCCAGTACTCGCGCGAGACCGGGCTGCGCCACCAGTCGCAGTCGATCCGCCAACGGTTGAGCACGCGGGTCACTGGCTGCCACCCGGCCGCCGACTCGAGATGCGTCGGCACGCCATCGGCATCGATGAGCACCCGGACCGGCCGTGCCGGCGCCAGCAGTTCCGTCACGCGGGTTTCCACAGGATCCGGTGGTCCGGGAGCGGCGCCGCATCGCGGCGGACCTGGGCACGCTGGATCAGGGACGGGCCGTATTCCTCCTGCAGGCGCGCGACCGCATCGGCGATCGCTTCCTTGAATGAGTCGCTGCGAATCAGCAGCCCGGGTTGGCGAACATAGGCCGCTTCCAGCCGGCCCGCGCGCAGCGTGATCCGGTCCAACGGCGCGACGATCGATGCGCGCAGCAGGCGCGGACGGATCCCGTCGAAAAGCTCGCCTGCTGTCGTCATCGGGTAGGCAAAGCGCGCCTCGATCACCAGCGCCGGCGCCGACTCCTGGTTGAGGGTGATGCGGACCGCGCGTGTCCCGAGTCCTTGCGAAAGTAGTGAGGCGCTCACCCGCTCGGCCAGCGCGCGGGCGATGAATTGCAGCGCCTGGGTGTTGTCGACCGGCGGCTCGAGTGGCTCGCTTTCCTCGATCCGGACGGCCGGCCGCCATAGCCGCAATCGGCGTCGGTCATCGCCCAAGGCCAGGTCATAGACCACGAGGGCTTTTTGGCCGAACTGGCGGCGAAACGCGGGGCGAGAGATCGCCTGCAGACGACCGATCGTCTTGATCCCAAGGAGCTCGAGGTATTCGCGCAGGTCGTCATCGAGCGGCAGGACATCGATCGGGTAGCGCGCGAGAAAGGCTCGCGTGTTCTCTTGCTCGACAATCACGGGGGCCGCAGCGGTCGCATGAGCGGCCGCCACCGCACTGACGAACATCGACGGCGCCACACCAATCGCCGGCTTGACGCGGATCGCGGCGTCGATGGCACGGCTGATGGCGGCCAGCAACTTTGAACGGTCGGGCCAGCGCAGGGCCAGGCGGTCGAGACGGAGGAAGGCACAGCCAGGATCCTCGCCGGCAGCCACGTCGGGGGTGAAGTGGTGCAGGGTCAGGAGCAGGGACTGGCGGACCCTGGCTGTGGCCTCCTTGTCGACCGGTTGAAAGGTAGCGTCGGGCGCAAACTGTTGAGCCTGGTTGAGACTCATCCCCTCGACCACGCCCTGCGCCCGCGCTTCGGCCGATGCGGTCGTCACCGAAGCGCGCTCGTGCGCGAGCCCGCCGAGGATCAGTGGACGGCCGCGCAACGCCGGCGCCGTCAACCAGGCGGCGACCAGCGATGGGTGGGGCGTGCGAACACAGCAAATCATGGGATCGGGTATGGAATGATCCATCGGGCCGTGAGGCCCGGTGGCGCCAGCCGGTTCTTGATGACGGCGGCATCGACCTGCAAGCCTTCCAGATCGCCGTCGCGGCGAAAGACCCAGGCGCTGCGCTGGAAGCTCAGGATCAGGCTGGCGTAATAGCGGATCGCGTCCTCGGCGTCAGCGTCGTGGATCAGCAAGAGCGTGCACTCGGCTTCAGCGGCGCGGTGCAGCAAGTGCGGCAGCTCGGCATCGAGCCCCGAGGATCGAGTGCGCGGCAGATCGATGACGATGAAGTCGACGCCGGCACGCGCCAGCACCCGCACACTGGCCATCGCTTCTTTGATGGACTTCGGTCGCACCACCAGCAGGTGGTCGAGCCGCGCATCGAAGTGGCTCAGAAATTCTGGATCGAGACGGCCTGGAATGTCGACGTAGGCAACCGGTCCCTCCCGGCTGGCGGCGGCGATGCTGCGCTGCGCCAGCGTTCGTTTGCCCGAGCCCCTCGGTCCCGCCAGCAAGCTCAGCCGGCCCACCGGCCACCCGCCGATCCCAGTTAACGCATCGAGCTCGGGGATCCCGGAGGATCGTGCCGGACACGGAGGTGCCGACGGGCGCGGCGCGGCGCTCCCGAAACGGGTCTGGAGCACCGTAATGGCTTGTTGCAGCCGATCTGGCATTTGAGCACGTCCCTAAGGAGAGATGGCGAGAACCGCTGTGACATCAGGCCTCCCCGGGGACGCAAGACCAGACGCTGAGGCTGGCTAGATCTTATCGAACAAATGTTCGCTCGTCAAGATAGTTCGACTTCGCTACCCGCGTCCGGCTAGCGCGCTTCCTGCAGTCCGACGCTGAACATCGCCTCGAGGTCGTGCTTCGAGTAGACCTTGAAGGCGACGTGCGTATGGGTCTTCACGATCCCCGGCACCTGCGACAGCCGCGAGGTCACGACGTCGGCGATCTCCTCGTGATTCTTGACCCGAACAATCACCACGAAGTCGAATTCACCAGTGACAGAGTAGGCCTCGGCGACGCCTGGCACGTCGGCGAGGGCGGGCCCGAGCTTCGCGATGGCAGACCGTTCCGCCTCGATGAGGACGACGGCGGTGACCACGAAGGGGATTCTCTCACCTCGTTTGGTAGGTCTCAAACTCTTGACACTACGAACATATGTTCGTATAATGTCATCGTGAAGATGGGGGTAGGGGGAGTGTCGGCGAAGACCAACTATCGGCTCGAGGATTTGGCGGTAGCCCTTGACGAGCACATCCGTCGCACCAACCAGCGGATTGACGACGAGCCTGCCCGGGTCAGCCGGCTCCGCCGTGCGCGGCGCCAGCTGGAGCTTCGGATGTGGAAGACGTCACCGCTCTTTTGCAAGACTCGATGAGCGTCGTCGCTAATCTGAGCCGCGACTCGGTTGACGTGCCGCTCCGTCGCGACGTCGATGAGTTCTTGGACTTGATTGTTTGCGGCCTGCCCCAGGGCGATATCTCCGGCAGGCTCAAGCGGCTCGGCTACGTGCGCGATCGTCTCAATCTCACCTTCTCGAAGGAAGCGGCACGCCTGTCGGCAGAGTTTCGTGAGGAGGAAACAGCGGACCGGCTCGACGCGCCGACCGCCGGCGAGTGGATCCGGCATAACTGCAAGATGAAGAGCGGCGCGGCCTACGACTGCATCAATGTCGGCGAGCAGCTACCCCGGATTGCGAAATGCGCGCAGGCCATGGTCGATGGTGAGATCGGTTTCGCCCACCTGTCGGTTATTGCCCGCACGGCGACCGCCCTTTCGAATACCACCCCTGAGTCTGTCTTCCAGGAGGATGACGTCCTCGAGCACGCCCGGGAATCGTCAGCCGGACGGCTCTGGCATTACTGCGAACGCCTCCGCCATGCGCTGGACCCGGAAAGCGTAGAGCGGGATCATCGCGTTGCTGTCGAGGAGCGACGCCTGAAGCTGAGCGTGTGGGAAGACGGGTCGCTCGAAATCAGCGGACAGCTGGACCCCGTTGGCGGCGCTGCGTTCCGCACTGCTCTCGAGCCGCTGGCGCAACCGATGGGCCAGGGTGACGAACGCTGCCTCGAGCGACGCCAGGGCGATGCGGTCGTCGAGCTATCGCTTCACTCGCTCGATGCCGGGCTCGTGCCGCAGCACGCGAGCCAGCGCCCGCATCTCCAGGTGACGACCACCCTCGAAACGCTGCAAGGATTGCCTGGATCCCCCGCAGCTGACCTGGAGTTCTCGACGCCGGTCTCATCAGTGACAGTGCAGCGGCTGGCGTGCGACGCGAGTATCGCGCGTGTGGTGTTTGGTCCAGGCTCGGTGGTGGTCGACGTCGGCCGTGCGGCTCGCGTGGTCTCCGGCGCGACCCGCCGCGCGCTGAACGCCCGCAACCAGCACTGCCAGTGGCCCGGCTGCGAACGCACGGCTTCCTGGAGTGCCGCTCACCACCTGGTCCACTGGATTCAGGGCGGGGCCACCGACCTATCAAATTTGATCCTGCTGTGCCACCGCCATCACTGGATGGTGCACGAAGGCGGATGGAAACTGGCCCGCTCGGATGACGACCGACTGCTGGCAATTCCACCGGTCTACGACTACTACTCGGCGCGCGCGCCCGATACGGTCCCCGTCGCCTGACCTCGACGCCCCTTCGCACAATGATCATCGATGGCAGGCGCAATCCGAATTGGCTGTTCGGGCTGGTCGTATCCGCACTGGCGGAAGCTCTTCTATCCAGAGAAGATGCCGGCGCGAGAGCACTTCGTGTTCTACGCGCAGCACTTCAACACGGTCGAGCTCAACAACTCCTTCTATCGGCAGCCCCCGCGGGAGCGCTTCGAGGCCTGGCGAGAGCAGGCGCCACAAGGCTTCCTGTTTGCGGTCAAAGGCAGCCGCTACGTCACCCACATCAAGCGGCTCGCGGTCGAAAAGAAGTCGATCGACCTGGTCGTCGACGCGGCACTCGGGCTTGGTGACAAGCTGGGGTCCGTCCTCTTCCAACTCCAGGCAAACTTCCATCTCGACCTGGAGCGCCTGGAGCACTTCGTCGCCATGCTGCCCAAGGACGTGCGCTTCACGCTCGAGTTCCGCCACGACTCATGGCTCGTGCCGGCGGTCTTCGACCTGCTACGCGCCCACCGGATCGCACTCTGCATCCCAGACCACCCCAGGATGCCCAAGTCGCTCGAGATCACGAGCGACTTCACATATATAAGGATGCATCTCCCCCCTCGAGGCCTTGGTTATGGCCGCAGCGTGCTAGAGCCGTGGGCCGACCGCGTCCGCGACTGGAAGCGCCAAGGGCTCGATGTGTTTGTCTATTTCAACAACGACATGGAGGGCCACGCGATCAAAGATGCGCAGACGCTGACCTCGCTCGTCACGGGTAGAGTTGGTGAGACGCGATGACCACGCCGAACTCTGGACCGGTCGCGTTCCGATCCTTTTCTGGTTAGAAGGGCGGCGTACCTCCGGTGTGGGTGAATACCTTGTTCACAATCGTCCATGACCTGTCGAGGCGGATCAGGGAAAAGTAATCGACAAAGGAAACGCTTCCCCAGCAACCTTCCTCTAACAGCGTCGCCACCGCGACATCGCCGACCTGGTCCACTGAGGTGATCCGCGCCCGGTAACGGCCGTCCGTGTCCATTGGTCCCTCGGCCGCCATCTTGAAGAGCTCCTCGATCGGAACATCGTAGCGGTGGCCGGCCAGCGCGCCATACATTCGGGCATCCGCGTGGAAGGCTCGTTCCAGTTTGGAGCGATCGCCCTTGGCTGAGCCGTCGACGTACAGCTGGATGACTCCCGCAATCGCCTCGTAATCGTCGATCGACGTGTCTGCGAGGTTCGCCGCCAATGTGGCCATCGTCGCTACCTCCTCCGCAAATCGGTGGATTTCCCCTCGCGAAAGCCTACGCCGATGGACAAGGCGTGAAGTACGGGAAGGCCGGGATTCGAACCCGGGGAGCGGAAACACCCGCTCAAGCGCTTAGCAGGCGCTCGCATTCGACCACTCTGCCACCTCCCCGCGGAGGCGGTAGCCAGTTTACCCTGTTTCTATGAAAGCTTCCGTCGATGAGCAATGGGCCTGTTACGGGCGCGCCCTGATCGGCTCGATGAGCGAGGTGCTGGGCGAAACGCCAGATGATATCCATGCCAATCTCCTCGAAACGGCCGACTACTGGCTGTCGGTTGGCCTCGTGCTCGGACTGCGGGAGCCCGACCAGGCGCAACAGCTCCTCCAGTTGATCGAAGCCTATGAGGCGGAGCGCGGCGAGCTGGCGCGAGACGCGAAAAGCCTCATCGGCCAGGTCTTCGAGTGAGGCGTCGCGGGCTCGTCTCGCAGATGTACGCCGCGGCCCGGCTGGCGAACGACGTCTCGACGCTGGCATCGGGCAATCCGCACCGGATCGCTCGACGGGCAAAGAACAAGATCGTAGGCCGGGCGCTCGGCCGCGCCGGCCTCTGGCGATCGCTCTGGCGCTGACCTAACGCTGCCGGGTCTCGCTTACTTGCCGGCGGATTCAACCGGGAGACTCAGCACGAACTCGCTCCCCTCACCGAGTTTCGACACGCACACGATTTCACCCTTGTGCAGGCGGGCCAGCTCTCTCGCCAGGTACAGGCCCAGCCCGGTGCCGGGCACGTCGTTGAGGGGAGCCAGCCGGCTGAAGCGCACGAAGAGCCGATCCATGTCCTGAGCGGCGATCCCGATGCCCTGGTCTCGGACGCTCAGCATGGCGACGTCGCTGGAGGTGGACAGTTTCGCCGTGACATCGCCTCCATTCGGCGAGTACTTGATGGCGTTGTCCAGCAGGTTGGCGATGATGATCTCGAGCCGCAAAACGTCACCGAGCACCCATAGCTCACCGCCGACGCGGTCGTCAAAGCGGACGCGATGCCGCGCCGTGGCCGTCGTTTCCGCAGTGACAACACTTCGACGGACGATCTGGCTCAGATCGACGCGCTTGCGCTTCAGCTGCACCCGTCCGTCTTCGAGCCGCGCGGCCTCCACCATCTCGTTGGCGAGGAGGTTGATCTGGGCGGCTTTCGCTTTCAGCATCGGCAATACAGGACGCAACCGCTGTGGGACCGGCCCCAACGATTCGTCTTCGATCATCGAGAGGTAACCGCCCAGCGTGGCCGCCGGTCCGCGGAGCTCGTGTGACGCCAGCCGTAAGAATTCCGACTTCGCCTTTTCCAAACTGGCGAGCTGGTCCGCCTTCTTACGCAGCCGGTTGGCTTCGAGTTCTTGCCGGCGTCGAGCCTCCAATTTTTCTTGCGTCTGCGCGGCTAGGACCAGGACATGGCTCACGCGACCGACCTTCAGCAGCGGATAGGCATCGATGTTCAGGATCCGGCTGGTGCTGGGGCCTTGCCCGCCCTCCGAGGTGAAGTAGCTCTGCGGTTCGCGGCTGACACGCACGAGCCTGAAGAGCTCGATGACGGCGTCATGCTCCGCCCGATTGAAAACCTCACCGACCAGCTGCCCCTCATCCGGCATTTGGTCGAGACCCAGCACCCGGGCGAACACCTGGTTGCCGTAACGGAACCTGAACCCGTCGGCCTCCAGCTCGAACAGCGCTATCCCGACCGGCAACACGTCCAGCACACGGGGCAGCAACCCGTTCGCCGGGCGTACCTTTCCCCGGGTGGGAATGGGGCGCTCCGCGGGAGCTGCGTCTGGGTGAATCGTTGTATTCAACACCTGATATCGCTATTCTAATCTTTTCATATAGGTGCGCGATCAAGGTCGGGGGTTATGGAAGCCGGACGCCACTGCTGGCTGTCGGAGGATGTGACATCAATCATATAAGATTCTGCAAGAATACCGAAGCGCGGGAATTCGACCGCCAGTACACTGTCGTGAGTGACGGACGCCTCGACGCCGCAGCGGCTTGCTCCCACCACTGACGGAGGCCCGGTCGGGCCGGTCATGGTCATCGGCGGCGCCGAGGACAAGCTGGGTGAGCGGGTCATCCTGTCGCGCTTCGTCCAGCTTGCCGGCGGCGATCATGCCCGCATCGCGGTGATCAGTACCGCCTCCTCCCTCGGCGACGCGGCGACCGAACTGTATGGCCAGATCTTCGCCCGGGTCGGTGTGGGCAAAGTCACGGGCCTCCGTCCGGAAACTCGCGAAGAGGCCAACGATCCGCGGATGGTCGAGGCGCTCAAGGCCGTCACCGGTATTTTCATGACCGGCGGTAATCAGCTGCGACTCTCCTCCGTGATCGGCGGAACCAAGCTCGGCGCCGCCATTCTCGACGCCCACGGCCGTGGGGTCGTGGTGGCCGGGACATCCGCGGGCGCGAGCGCGGTGGCGACCCACATGATGGCCTTCGGCAGCTCGGGCGCCACCCCGAAATACCGGATGGCGAACGTCTCGGTCGGCCTGGGGCTGGTCGTCAACGTCGTGGTCGATCAGCATTTCGAGCAGCGCACACGGCTCGGCCGGCTGCTCGCCGTGGTCGCGCAGTCGCCTTCGCTGATCGGGCTGGGCCTCGATGAGGACACCGCCGCCATCATCGACGCGAACGACGTGCTCGAAGTGATCGGCCGCGGCTCGGTGACGATCGTCGACGGCACCGATGTGATCACCGACGCCTTCCAGACGACCGGTCACAAGCCGATGATGGTATCGAACGCGCGCCTCCACTCCCTACCCTCCGGTTATCGATTCGACCTGCGCGCGCGCCGCGTCCTGCCCCTGGTCGTCGCCAAGAACGAGCACCTCGCCCAGCTGGCGCAGGGCCGCGTTCGGAAGATGGTGCGCCGTCTCGAGGATCGAAAGGCCTCGGAGTGAGCGAGTCGCGCATGGACACGCGAGTCGAGCGCGACGAGGACGCCAAGCACGAGCCTGTCGAGAACAAACCACCGCTAAAGCCCGACCTCAAGATCCTCGAAAGCCAGGTCCTTCGTGGCCCTAACTTCTGGTCGTACGACCCGGCGATCCGCCTGCTGGTCGACCTCGGCTCGCTCGAGCACTGGCCCTCCAACACGATTCCCGCCTTCAACGATGCGCTGATCGACCTGCTGCCGGGTCTGCAGGATCATGGCTGCTCGCTCCATCGCCCGGGCGGCTTCATCGAGCGGCTGCGCGACGGGACCTGGATGGGCCACGTCGCCGAGCACGTCGCACTCGAACTCCAGCGCGAAACCGGCGGGACCACGACGCGAGGCAAGACCCGGCGGGCCGGAACGCCCGGCTACTACAACGTGGTCTACGGCTACAACGAGGAACAGGTCGGGCTGGCGGCCGGGAAGCTCGCCGTCCGTCTACTCAATCACCTGGTGCAGGCCAACCCCACCTTCGACTTCGTCGCGGAGTTGGAAAGCCTGGTGCTGCTGGCCGACAAAGCGGCCTTCGGCCCCTCGACCCAGGCGATTCTCGACGAAGCCGCCCGCCGGGACATTCCCTACATCCGGCTGAATGAGCAATCCTTTGTCCAGCTCGGACAGGGCAAGTACCAGCAGCGGATCCGCGCCACCATGACCTCCCGCACCTCGGCCTTGGGCGTGGACATCGCGGGCGACAAGAAGCTGACCACGTCCTTGCTCGCTTCTGCCGGGCTGCCGGTGCCGCGAGGCGATACCGTCCAATCGGCGGACGAGGCCGCCGCGGTCGCCGCCCGCATCGGCTACCCGGTTGTGTTGAAGCCGCTAGACGGGAACCACGGGCGCGGCGTCAGCCTCGACGTGCGCACCGAGGAAGACGTCCGGCGCGGCTATGAGCGGGCCATCAGCCAGACGCGCAGCGGTGTTGTCGTGGTGGAGAGCTTCATCAAGGGTAACGACTATCGCGTGCTCGTCATCGACGGCCACATGGTCGCGGTCGCGGAGCGGGTCCCGGCGCACGTCATCGGCGACGGCGAGCACACGGTGCGCGAGCTGGTCGACATCACGAACCGCGATCCGAGGCGCGGCATCGGCCACGAAAAGGTGCTGACCCGGATCAAGATCGATGACGCCGCTGACGAGCTGGTCAAACGGCAGGGATTCGGCCTAGACGAGATTCCTCCCAAGGACGCCGTCGTCAAGCTGGCGGACACCGCCAACATGTCGACCGGAGGCATCTCGATCGACCGCACCATGGAGGCCGACCACGACAACGTCGAGATCGCGGAAGAGGCGGCGCGCGTGGTTGGTCTCGACGTGGCGGGCATCGACTTCCTCACGCCCGACATCTCCCAGCCGGTTCGGGAGACCGGCGGAGCGATCGTCGAGGTGAACGCCGCCCCGGGCTTTCGGATGCATACCCACCCCACCGAGGGCGAGCCGCAGTATGTGGCGAAGGCCGTCATCGATCTGCTCTTTCCGCAGGGAACGCCCTCGCGCATCCCGATCGTCGCCGTCACCGGATCGAACGGGAAGACCACCACCGCGCGCATGATCGCCCACATCGTCAGGGGCCTCGGCCACAAGGTCGGGATGACGACCACCGACGGCATCTATATCGACGGCCGGCTCGTCAAGCAGGCGGACGCCAGCGGCCCGCGCTCCGCCCGCATGGTGCTCCAGAATCCCCGTGTCGACTTTGCGGTCTTCGAGGTCGCCCGCGGCGGGATCTTGCGGGAGGGCCTGGGCTACAGCGCGAACGATGTCGGAGTCGTGCTCAATGTCACCGGCGACCATCTCGGCCTGAAAGAGGTCAACTCCCTGCGGCAGCTGGCCGCGATCAAGCGCGTGGTCGTCGAGGCCGTCCCCCGTGGCGGCACCGCCGTCCTCAACGCCGATGACGAGCTGGTGGCCGAGATGCGGACCCACTGCAGCGGGTCGGTGATCCTCTTCTCGATGCAAGACGACAACGAGCTGGTGGGTCGCTGGGTGCGCCGCGGCCGCAAAGCCTTCGTCATCGAGAGGCAGCCGGGCGGCGGCGAGATGATGGTGCTGCGCGAGGGCCGGCGCACAACGCAGATCGCCTGGATCCACCTGATCCCGGCCACCTTCGAGGGTCGGGCGCGGGCGAACGTCCAGAATGCGCTGGCCGCCGCGGCGGCGGCCCACGCCGCCGGCGCCCACCTTCACGACATCCGGCAGGGGCTGCGCAGCTTCCATCCGTCCTTCCACGAAGCGCCCGGACGCCTCAACATGTTCGAGCTGCACGGTGTGAAGGTGATCGTCGACTACGCCCACAACCCGCATGGCCTCGCGCTGGCCGGCGACTTCGTGGAGCGCCTGACGGCGCCCGGCGTCAATGGACCCGAGCCGGGTCGCCGCATCGCCGTGATCGCAACCCCGGGTGATCGCCGGGACGAGGACATGCGCGAGCTCGGGCGGGTGGCGGCGCGCGTCTTCGACATCCTGATCGTGCGCGAAGACGCGAACCCGCGCGGCCGGAAGCGCGGCGAGATCGCCGGCCATGTGATGGAGGGCATCAAAGCGGCCGCGGAGAGCCGCGTGCAGAGCGCAGAGATCATCATCGACGAAGGGCCGGCCATCGACGCCGCCCTCAGTCGCGCCACTGCCGGCGATGTCGTCCTGCTCTGCGTCGACAAGCCCGCCGACACCTGGCGCAACCTGGAGGCACGCCGGGCGCTGCCCGTCTCGCCCGGGACCTAACTCCGCGCTCGCCGCACCAGTTCCCGGATGCGGAGCGGCCCGACCGGCGCCCCGCCCCGGTCGCGCAGGTCCTGGAAGATCTCGGGGCGTTGCCCGAGCGCCGTGATCGCAATCACATCGTTGGGTGCCGACGCCTCCAACATCCACTCGAGCGCCTCGAGCTCGTTCGGAAAAACGGGCGCCTCCGGCTTCCCGCCGTCCGCAAGTCCCGCCTGCAGCCGATTTACCAGGTCCTGCGGATCGCGGCCACGCAGGTACCGATGAAGCTGGGCGATCGCGACCCGGTCGGGGCCACGCGCCGCGGTGTATCCGA
The DNA here is from genome assembly GCA_035544955.1 of Candidatus Dormiibacterota bacterium. Taxonomy (NCBI): domain Bacteria; kingdom Bacillati; phylum Candidatus Dormiibacterota; species Candidatus Dormiibacterota bacterium. The sequence continues at coordinate 34,332 of DASZZN010000012.1, read as the reverse complement.
GTCGGTGGAGGATGGCGTTGGTCCGGTCGCCGGCCGAGCCAAACGCCAGAAAGATGCCGGCAGCCGGCGCTCGCAGCCCCTGGCCGATCTCGATCAAGCCGCGCATGCCATCTTCGTTATGGGCGTAATCGACGACGACCACGCGGCCATCCACCTCGAAGATATTGGCTCGGCCCGGATTGCGCTCGGCGTCCAGCACGAAGGAGCGAAGCCCCTCGACGACGGCTCCCTCGGGGATCCCGGCACCGAGCGCGGCGGCCGCCGCAGCCATCGCGTTGCTGAGGTTGTGGCTGGAGATGCCGGCCAGTGTGACCGGCACATCCTCGACCGGGAGCAGCCGATGGGTATGCCGGCGAGATGTCATGACCACCAGGGCGCCGTCGAGAACCGAGATCGCCCGTCCACCCTCGGCCAGTGTCGTGCGGATCGCCGGGTGGTCCGCGTCCAGCGAGAAGAGCCAGGGCTGGCCCGACGCCAAGCGCCGCATCGCCAGCACCCTCGGATCGTCGGCGTTGAGCACGTCCCAGCCCTGCGGCCTCGTGATCCGGGTGATACTGGCCTTGACTTCCGCCAGCTGGTCGAGCGTGCGGATCCCGTATTGATCGAGGTGGTCCTCGGTCACGTTGGTCACCACCGCCACGTCGTTGTGGTCGGTGCCCATCCCCCGCAGCAGGATCCCGCCACGCGCCGTCTCCAGCACCGCGAGGTCGATACCGGGTTGCGCCAGCGCCTTGGCCGCCCCACTGAACCCGGAGTAGTCGCCTGCCTCCACCAGCTCGTCATCGCGATAGACCCCGTCGGTCGTCGTGTAGGCGACCGTGTGCCCGGCCGCCCGCGCCAGCTGCGCAATCAACCGCACCGTGGTGGTCTTGCCGTTGGTTCCCGTCACCGCGATGATCGGGATGCTGGGGCGCAGCACAGTCGGCGCCGGCCCGGGCTCCATCCTCTCGAGCCGATTGGCGGCCGCAGCGATAGCCCGCTCCAGCGATCGTCGACCGTCCAGGCATAGCTCGAGCAGCGGGGCGAGCTCGCGCGCGAACGCTTCCGCGGCTCGCTGCCGCCGCCACACAAAGGCGACGACGATCTGCTCGGCGTCCGGACCAGGCCGGCCCCGAATCGCGAGATGCGTGGCGGTGGCGTCAGCCAGGAGACGCGCGACGTGCACCGCGAAGCGGGCGACGTAGCGGCGTCGCTGATCGCTATTCGGCGCGCCCGCGGTGGCGACCGGCGTGAAGCCGGCCTGCCTCGTGAGCCGCTCGGCCCGTCCGTCCGGGAGGGCGAGCCAGGGGGCGACGCCCAGCGTAAGCTTGATCGCGGGCCGCGTGAAGTAGAGGTTGGGTCCGTCGAGCACCCGCAACTCGACGACAGTCACGGCTTCAGCAGTTAGCTGAGTGTTTCCCCGGCGCCGTTGACATGCTCATGCGCTTCCGACACGCGCTCGTGTAGGCGCTCCAGCAAGAGGCGATACTCCGTCATCAGGTGGCGAGTGCGTTCCCGCACGCGACGGTAGTCGCCGATCGCCGGTCGTGCCGCTGGCGTTTGCTCCACGAATGGCTGCAGCGCTGAACCGAGCTCCCGGATTTTTTCAGCCATCACCTGGAGGATCTCTTTCTTCAGCTGGGGCGACAGGCCCTCCATGATGTCGGCATATCCCTGCAAGAGTGAGAGGTGGGAGCGGACCGTGATGGCCACCTGGGACGCCGGCTCGTCGGCTGCCGGGCGCTGGGGTCGAAGTCGGAGGACCTTGTTACGTTGTGGCAGCGAGGCGCTCACGCGGTGAATACCATCCCGTAGCCACGGCGCGGTTCGCTGACCAGCCGGGCCGGGATCCCCGTGGTCGCCAGGTGGCGTCGCAGGCGCACGACGTAGGTGCGAAGTTGTTCGGCGGAAAGCGCGGGCGCCGCCCAGGCAAGGCTCACCAGTTGGGCCGCCGAGAAGAACTGACCGGGCCGCCGCGCCAGGAAGGAAAGCAATTGCGCCTCGCGACGGGTCAGCGTAAGCCGCCGCCCCGCATAGGTGAGCACGCGCCGCCGAATGTCGAGGTCGAGGCCGGCCAGATCCCACAAGCGCCGCTCCCAGAAATCGAGCCGCGACTGCAAGCGCCGCAGGTGCCCTTCCATCCCGCGCTCGTCCGCGTCGCTGGCCCATGACCTGTCGGTCTGACCGTTGCCACCCGCTTCTCGCCGCAGCCGGTTCAAGGTCCGGTCGGCGAAGGTGACCAGCTCGCGGTAGATCGTGATCCACTGGCGTGCATCGTCGAGGTCTCTGGTGTCGGGCACCTCGCCCTGGATCAGGTAGAGCTCCGTCATCCGCTGGCTGGGCATGCTGACGCGGGCCATGGCCCGATACTACGCTTCCTCACCTATATACGCGACACGAGCAGCGGGGTAGCATGGGCCCGCAGCGTGATCTTGCTGATGGAGGCCGTCGAGTAGCTCTTCCCAGACGTTAGGCGAGCGGTTCCTGGTTCAGCGTGGCGGTCAGGCGCACCGGAACCGCATGGGCCAAGGACTGCGCCGCGTGGCAGGCGCGCTCCGCATGGGTGACCAGTTTTCGAACGCTGGCGATCGGTGCGCTGCTGACGACGGACAGCTCGATCGTCACCTCTTCGAAATAGGCGGGGCGTCGTCGACATCGTATTTCTCGGTACCCATCATCACGTACTGCAGCGGCGAAGGGCCCTTCTCGGTGCCGCCGCGCGCGAGCGGCTCGTCTGACTCGACAACGAATTTCCCCATCCGTCCTTCCAGGTGGACATCGTCGAGGATCCGCGCGACGCCCGGGTGGTAGTCCGCCGCTGCTCCGGGTCTTGGCGCTCATTTCCCGCCGCAGGCGCGTAATGTCAAGACTACGGAATGATGACGTCCTGCAGCGTCACCGGATTGTGCAGCGTGTAATCGAGCTCGTTTGACTGCAGCACGCCCGCCGGCGTGAGCACGTCCATCGCTTTCGGCACCTTGTTGGGATCGAAGGTGCAGTGTGGGTCGGCGCTCGCCGTCGCGCAGACGCCGAACTGGTACGCCTGGGGCGTCGGCGCGAAGCCGCGCGCCTGGTCCGGGCTGAAGCCGTCCTGGCCGGTGAGGACCACCGTGAATCCCCAGCCGGACGCGGGCGCTCCGCCCAGGCTGGCGGTCGGCACGCTGAAGGTGATGAAGCGCGAGATCGCATTGGCGCTGATGGTCACCGTTCCCTTCGTGGTGCCCTGCGCATCGATGTAGCGCTGGCCGAAGCCCTGCACCTCGACAAGGCGGCTCCAGGCTGCGGCGGCCGCGATGGCGTAGTTGCGCTGGGGAAACGACGCGGCCGTCGACGTGTTCGCTGCGGCGGCAGTTGGGTCGTGCACGTAGACGTCGACCAGTTGCGCGCCGAGCGGACTGCCAAACGTTGGGGATAGGTCGCGCACTTTCAACTTGAAGGTGCTGGTCGCGCCGTCCGGACTTTCGATGACGCGGAACTCCTGGATGTCGAACGCGCCCGCATGGAAGTCGCCGGCCGTCGGATACGCATAGTTCCCGGGCCCGTTGTCGTCGCCAGTCGGGTCAGTGACGTCCAGGAGGACCGTTCCCGGCGTGAAGTCGAAGACGACGCTGCGGGTGACATGAGCGGTCGCGCCCGACGGGCTGACCGCCACGATGTTGAAGACGGTCGTTCCGCCGCTGACCGGCACGTTCAGGCTAAAGCTGCCGTCGGGCTGAACCACCGTCGTCGCCGTCGTGGTCTGACTGTTGTTATCGGTGTTCGTCGCCGCGACGTAGATCGTGTTTCCCGGCACCGACGTGCCGGCCACCGTGACAGGTGACCCGGCGACCGAGCTGTTGTCGGCCGGCTGGGTGACGGTCAGGCTGGTCTGGCCCTGCCGATGCGCGACATAGCGGCTCGCCACGGCGGCCGGCTGCTCGAGCACCTTGCCGGCACTCAGATCGCGCATGAGGCGAACGAACTGCGCGTCCGACCAGGTCAGCGGCGATGCCGACCCTGCCGGCCCGCCGTTACGGAACCCGATCGACGCGACGGTGGGATCCGTCCCGAACGGTGAGGCGGCGAGGTCGGGCAGCTCCCAGACCTGCTCCGGGATCAACCCCGGACCGGAGGCGCCGCCCAGCATCGCGATCAGACGCTGCCACCCGGCGGCGGCATTGCCGGTCGCGAGCTCGTACTCGCCCCGCTCACCCGCGAGCGCGGGCCACAGGTGGCCGGTGCCCTTGCCCGACGGTGCCCATGGGTGTCCATCGGTGGCGCCATCGCCATAGCCATCCCCGTTGTAGCGATGGAAGCCGGCGCCGGTGGACGTGTTGGCCTTGATGGTCGCATCGACGACCGGGAGCGACTGGGCGATCGTCGGATCGGAGGCCGGAGTCAGGCCGAGGCGCACCATCTCCAGGAACCCCTGGTCGATGATCGAGCGCTGGTCCAACGTCGGGCCGCCATTGCCAACGTTGTACGAGATCGCCGCGTTGGGATCGCCTGTCTTGGAGAGACGGATGTAGTACGGATGGCTCGCAAGCGGCCCGTTGGTCGTGACGGCCCAGCCCGGCAGGCTTCGCTGCCAGTCGTCGGCGACAGCGCGCGCCACATTCGCCGTTGCGATATCGCCATTGGCATCGGCAATCGTCGCGCCCGCCACGAGCCCGGCGACTTCGGCCGCGATCGTGGAGGGCGAGAAGCCGCCCTGCTCTTCCCAGCGCTCGGGACCGAAGGACGGGCCGTGCGCGATCAAGAAATCGATCGCCGATCGGATGTGGTTCTGATACAGGGCCGAGTCGGTCATGCCGAGCTGATAAGCCATGACGATCGGGTAGCTGACTTCGTCGAGCTGGGTGTTGAAGGAGTCGGGCGCCACCTTGCCGTTGAGCAGGCTATTGCGCGGCATCGACCCATCCGGGAGCTGCTGGCGCTCGAGGAGGAACCGCGCTGCGGCGCGTGCCGTCTGCACATCACCATCCACCATGAGCGCAGTCCAGGCCTCGTAGAGATCGCGCGCAAAGACCTCGCGGTACGAGCCGAAGTAGAGATTGTTGGGATCGCCGGCCGAGATCGCCTGGCCCCAGGGGGACGCCAGGCTGGCCACGATCGCGCCGGGGAAGGTCTTGTCCTCGCTGGCCTTGACGACATTGGCGCTCAGGTAGTACGCGTTCACGAGCTGGCGCCACTGGCTTCTCGTCAGGCCGGCCATGTGGGCAGGCGGCTTGATGAGCGAGGCGTCGTACGCGTGCCAGCCCGCCCGGAAAGAGCCCCGCACGTCCTCGAACTCGGCGTGCAGCGAGCCCGCGGCGGCCGCGACCGCCTGCGCCTGGGTCGTGCCGAAGCCGAGCGCCACGGTGAGGTCGCCCTCCTCCGCGAAGTCGAGCTGCGCAGTCTGGACGAGGTTGCCGTTGCTCGCGGTGTCGTTGGTGGAAGTCAGCGCGCGAGACGCATCAAGCTGGGTGAGACCGTCGCTGGCGGCGCCAGCGAAGCCGCTGCTGACCTGACGGAAAGGACGCGAGGCATCGAGCGCGCTGAAGACCGGGACCGCGTAGGTGCGGTTCACCGCCTGGCTCGTGGTCTTCGTGTCGAAGGCGACCGGCACTGCGTGCCCGGTCGAGGTATCGATGAGGCCCGAGTCACCGCCGCCGTTACCCGAGCCGCCACCGCCATTGCCGTTGATGCTCGGGTCGTAGCGAAGATAGACGTGGTAGTTTGCGTTGTCGCGCTCCTGCGGCTCGAACATGATGCGCATCAGCAGCGTGTTCCGCGCGGGATCCGTGAGATAGTCGGTCGTGATCCGGTAGCGTCCGCTCTTTGCCGTGCTGGTCACCTGGCATTCGAGCGACCGCGCATCCGGCGCCTTCACCGTGTAGGTCATGTCGCGCGTCTGCAGGTCGGTAAAGGTGCGCCCGTCCGTCACGACGAGCTGGAGGGTTTCGACATTCGTGTTGTCGGCGGTCGGGAAATAGACGTCGCTCAGGACACCGTTCGCGACCGTGAACCAGACCTTCGACGTGGTGTTCCGGGCGGTGCCCAGGCAATCCTTCCTCGCCAGGTCGAAGTGCGAGAGATTTCCCGGCCCGTCCGATGCCGCGTGGGATGCCCAACCGCTGATTGGCGGGAGCCCGGCCGGTAGGAGTGCCACCGCCAGCCCGACCGTGAGACTCAACTTGCGAAGTCGCGATACGCGGTGTCGAATCACGGCCTCTCCCCTCTCTGGTGCCTGCCGGAAACCCGCATAGACTAGCAGGCGGGGCGACCCGCATCAATGGGCATCATCCACGGCCTTTGTCGATTTGGCCGGTCGTTATTCGATGTCCAGGTAGAGACAATCCAGACAGGAGGACACAACGATGCGATTCATGATCCTGATCAAAGCCAGCACAGAGTCGGAGGCGGGCGTGCTTCCCGATGAGCAGCTTTTGACCGAGATGGGCCAGTTCAACGAGGAGCTGGTGAAAGCCGGCGTGATGCTCGCCGGCGAGGGGCTCCAGCCGAGCTCGAAAGGCGCGCGCGTCAAGTTCGCCGGCGCGAAGCGGACCGTCATCGATGGGCCATTCGCCGAGACAAAGGAGTTGATCGCCGGCTTCTGGCTATGGCAGGTGAAATCGATGGACGAGGCGATCGAATGGGTCAAGCGCATCCCCAATCCCACCGGCGTGGAGGGCGAGGTCGAGATTCGCCAGGTCTTCGAGGCCGACGACTTCGGTGCCAACTTGACGCCAGAGGCCAGACAGCGGGAGGAGCGCCTGCGTTCGCAGGCGGCCGCCAGGCAGTAGCGACGACGGCGACCGATACGGATCGCACGATTGACGCTGTCTGGAGGCTCGAGTCCGCCCGGCTGATTGCCGGCCTCGCGCGGATCGTGCACGACGTCGGCCTCGCGGAGGAGCTCGCGCAGGACGCGTTGGTTGCGGCGCTCGAACAATGGCCGGAGTCGGGGATCCCCGACAAACCGGGCGCCTGGCTCATGGGCACCGCGAAACATCGCGCCATCGACCTCCTTCGCCGAAGGAAACGGCTCGAGCTGAAGTACGAGGAAATGGGACACGAGTTGCTGGGCGTCGAGCATGAGATATCCGAGCGCGAATTCGAGGCCGTCATCGACATGGACGTCGGCGACGACCTCCTTGGTCTCATCTTCACCGCCTGTCATCCGGTCCTCTCCCCGGAGGCGCGCGTCGCTCTCACCCTTCGCCTCCTCGGCGGCCTGACAACGGAAGAGATCGCGCGAGCGTTCCTCGTTTCCGAACCGGCCGTGGCCCAACGGATCGTCCGGGCCAAGCGGGCGCTTCACGAGGCGCACGTCCGCTTTGAGGTCCCCCAGGGAGCCGAGCTTGCGACGAGGTTGCCGTCGGTCCTCGAGGTGATCTATCTGATCTTCAATGAGGGCTACACGGCGACGGCGGGTGACGACTGGTTGCGACCAGCCCTCTGCGAGGACGCGCTCCGTCTCGGCCGGATCCTCGCCGAGCTCACTCCCAGGGAGCCGGAGGTCCACGGCCTCGTCGCGCTGATGGAGATCCAGGCCTCGCGCATGCGAGCCAGAGTGGGCCGGACGGGAGACGCGGTCCTGTTGCTGGACCAGGACCGTGGGCGCTGGGATCAACTCCTGATCCGGCGTGGACTCGCCGCCCTCGAGCGTGCCGAGCACCTCGGTGATGGGCTCGGTCCCTATGCGCTGCAGGCCGCGATCGCCGCCTGCCACGCCCGAGCGCGCACCGCGGCCGAAACGGACTGGGCGCGCATCGCGGCGTTCTACGACGCCCTCGCCCACCTCGCGCCATCGCCTGTGATGGAGTTGAATCGCGCGGTCGCGCACGGCATGGCATTCGGCCCGGCGGCGGGCCTCGACCTCGTGGATGCGCTCACTGCCGAGCCCTCGCTGGCGAACTATCAGTATTTGCCGAGCGTGCGCGGCGACCTCCTCGCCAAGCTCGCCCGCTTCGATGAAGCCCGCGTGGAGTTCGAGCGCGCGGCGACGTTGACTCTCAATGCTCGCCAGCGCGAACTGCTGCTCGAGCGGGCAGCTCACTGCAACAGGTGAGCTTGCTCCTCTTGCGGCGCTAGAAATAAAGGCTGTTGCCGCTCGTCATAAGGCACATGGTCCCGGGCGACTCGACGGGTCTGCTGCCGAGCATGCCGAATGGGCTGACCTACGCGCTGCTGCGGCCGCTGCTCATCCCGTTTGCCCTCGTGTGCCTCGGCCTCGGTTTCGTGCTCTGGCGGTTCATGGGCGATATCCCAGCCGTACTGAGGATGGGCCTCGAGGTCTTGGTCGATTGGCTTCAACACGGTGGTCCTGGCCCACAGAAGCGCCGCCCGGAACCGTCGATCGCCTACCCGGTCGATGCCGGGGTCGATGCGATTCGCGCCGTCGATCCGGCGTTCTCGACGCCATCGTTCCTGGTCGAGGTCGAGCGGATCGGCGGCCTGGTCGTAGCTGCCTGGGCGAATCGCGACCAGGCGGATTGTCGGTGCGTCATGACCGACGACAGCTGGGATCTCCAGCAGGCTCAGCTGGCGCGGCCGGTTGGTGACGGCTGGCGCGCCTTCGCGCAGACCGTAACGGTGAAGGCCGAATCGATCGTCGCGGTGCGCAGCGATCCGGCCATCCACCGGATCAACGTTCGGATGCGCATGCTCTGCCCTCCTGGCACCGGCAAGGTGATTCGGGGGCGCCGCATCCTCGAATGGGTCGAAGACTGGACGCTGATCCGCCCCAGGTCCGGTTCGCCGGCTGCCGGGTGGCGGGTCGACGCGATGAACCACGTCGCGGTCCACCTCGAACGCGCGGCCTAATCGAAACCGACGCGCAGAGCGGCCTGGTCTGTCGCATACTGCACGGTCGAAAGGCGCCCTCAGCGCCTGCAGTTATCCACAGGAGGTCGCAGTTGACGTCGTACCAGCCGCTGACGTTCGTTCGCAAACGCACACTCGTGATCGGGTTGCTCTTGGCCGCCGCGCTTCTCTTCACCGCGTGGCAGAACGGGGGCTTCCGCTTTCTCTCCGGACAGCGGACGATCAATGCCGCGGCGGCGCCGGCCCACGTCACGCTCTATGTCAAGGTGGTCGGGAAGAAGCAGGGGACGTTCAAAGGGGATGGCCTGACATCGAAGGCGCACCTGGACCAGATGCTGGCCTCGGCCTTCGACTATGGCCTGGTCTCGCCCCGTGATCTTGCCACGGGGCAGGCATCCGGCAAGCGGCAGCACAAGCCGGTTGTCATCACCAAGGAATGGGGGCCGTCGATGCCGCAATTCCTCGAGGCCGCGGCTACCAACGAGCAACTCACCAAGGTGACGATGGAGTTCTGGGACACTGACAACAGAGGCGTGCAACGCGTCCACTTCGTGGTTACGCTGACGGACGCGAGCGTAGCGGAGGTCAGGCAGCGGCTCGCTAACGACATGCTCACCGAGGACCTGTCGTTCACCTTCCGAAGGATCACAGTCGAAGACAAGATCGGGAAAACGATCTTCATGGACGACTGGGCTGCTGTTGTCTAAGCCGTACGGCGTTCTCGAGAGGAGCCCCATCCCGGGGCTCCTCTTTTTTCGACAATGGTCGCGACGTGGTTGGAAGACTCGTGACCTGGTCGGTCGCCGCGCTCCTCAGCGCTGCCGCTTTCGGCTTCCTGCTTGGAGCGTCACGCCTCTACCTCGGTGTCCACTGGCTCACCGACGTTCTCGGCGGCTATGCGCTTGGGCTTGCACTGGCTGTCGCTCGTGATCGTTATGTCCCTGCTCCTCGAAGGCCGGCGACCGCAGCATTGATCGCGGCCGCCGTGGCCTGTGGGTCCTCCACCTCGAGCACCAGCTTGGCGAATTTCTCGTGGTCAAGCTCGATGACAACGGTTCGATCGGGATCGTGCACGTCCCAGAAGGCGTGCTCTCCGTCGAGGAAGACGAAGCTCCCGGCCATCACGACGTAGGGCATGTCGCTCCCCGGCACACGGATGCGCAACGGATTGCGCCATCGGCGACGCACCTCGGGCGGGCTCACCGCGGCGCCCTGCACATGCGCAAGCGGAATGCTCAGCTCACTCTTGAAGGCCAGCACTTGGTCCAAGCCCTGGATCCGGGCAATCAAGCGGTCATCCTGGATCTCGACCTTTGTCACGTAATCCTCATTTTGCCGGACTCGAGAAGCCGGCTGGTGGCCCGCATCAGTTCGCGATTGAGGTTCGCGTTGGGGGCATGGCCGGCGTCGTCAACGATGACCAGCTCGGCGCGGGGCCATACCCGGTGGAGCTCCCACGCGTTGCTGATGGTGGATTGAAAGTCAAAGCGGCCATTGACGAGGACCCCGGGAGTGCCCGCGAGCGCGGCCGCGCCGCGGAGTAGGACCCCGTCCTCGAGCCAGGCGTTGTGGCGGACGTAGTGCGTCACGATGCGCGCGAACGCCATCGCGTACGCGGGATCGGCGAATCTCTTCGCCATTTCGGTCGTCGGAGGCCACACCGGTGTCGCCGACTCCCACAGGCACCACGCTTCTGCGGCCCGACGGCGCACCAGGAGGTCTGGATCGTTCAGCATCCGATGGTAGGCCTCGACGATATCGCCGTTGCGTTGCCCGACCGGCACGGACATTCGCAAACGCTCCCATTGCTCGGGAAACAGGCGAGCCATGCCACCGCGGAACACCCAGTCGAACTCCGCGTGCCGTCCCGTAGTGATACCGAACAAAATGATCTCCGTAACCCGCTGCGGATAGGTTTCGGCGTAGGCGAGCGCCAGCGTGCTGCCCCATGACCCGCCGAAGACCAACCAGCGCTCGACGTTGAGGTGTTCACGCAGACGTTCGATGTCGGCGATCAAGTTGGCGGTGTTGTTTGCCGCGAGGTCCGTGTCCGGCTCGCTGGCATGCGGCGTGCTCCGGCCACAGTTGCGCTGATCGAACAGCACCAGGCGGTAGGCGCCCGGATCGAAGAACTGACGCCACCAGGGCGAGCACCCCGAGCCCGGACCACCGTGCAACACGACCGCCGGCTTACCCTGCGGGTTGCCGCACGCCTCCCAGTAGACGTCGTTGCCCTCGCCGACGTCCAAGAGGCCGTGGTCGTACGGCTCGATGGCGGTGGGATTCAATAAATGATCAGGGAACGGGCGCCCTTACGCGCGCTCATCTGGGCAAGGGCTTCTGGAGCGTCCTCCAAACCGATGCGATTGGTCACCAAATCGTCCGGGCGGATCCGACCGGCCTGGACGTGGTCGAGGAGGCGCGGCAGATCACGGCCGATGTCCGTCGAACCGAAGACACAACCGCAGAGGACCCGGGCCGAGTAAAAGAACTCCTGCGGATGGAATTCGACCGTCTCATCTTTTCCGCCAATCCCGACAACCGTCGTCCGGCCGCCCCGGCGTGTGGACGACCACGCCCGGCGGATCGTGGTCGCGCTGCCGACACACTCGAACGCATGGTCGGCGCCTCGGCCACCGGTGCGTTCGCGAATGCGTCGTACAACCTGATCGTCGGCGAGGAGAAAGTCCGTCGCCCCGTTTGTCCGGGCGAGCCCTTCTTTATCCGCGTCAATGTCAACCCCGATCGCAACCTCCGCACCGACGAGGCGGGCGCCCTGGAGAACCGACAGGCCCACCCCTCCGGTACCGAAGACCACGACCGACTCCCCTGTTTGGACGTGGGCCGAGTTGATAACGGCACCGATCCCGGTGAGCATCGCACAGCCTAGGAGCGCAGCCCCTTCGAGGTTGACGGTGGGCGGCAAACGGAGCACCGCGGCGCTGGGAACAACCGTCTCTTCGCCAAAGGTCGCGGTCCCCAGCCCGGCATAGAGCGGGGTCCCGTCCGCCAGCCGTGCGTAGCGCCGCTGCCAGGCTTTGGCCGTCTGATCACAGAGATAGGGTTCGCCATGTCGGCAGAACCAGCAGCTTCCGCACGACGGCGACCAGTTCAACAGCACGTGGTCGCCCGGACGCACATTGGTGACCCGGGGTCCAACCGCAACGACGGTGCCCGCGCCCTCGTGGCCGAGGACGGCGGGAACCGGCTGGTCAAGGGTGCCGTTGGCGAGCGAGAGGTCGGAGTGGCAGACACCGGCGGCCACCAGGCGCAGATGCACCTCGCCCTCCGCCGGCGCGGGAAGATCGATCTCTTCGATTGCCAACGGCGAACCGACCGACCTCAGGACGGCTGCGCGCGTCACGGCTGCGTCATTCGCCGCCATCGATCGGAAGCACCTCACCGTTGATATAGGACGCCGCGTCCGAGACCAGGAACGCGATGGTGGCGGCCACTTCGTCGGCGGTCGCGAACCGGCCGAGCGGATTGCGCTCGAGAGCACGCCGGGCGATCTCCTCGTTTCCCCAGAGGGCAGCGGCGAATTCCGTCTTAACGATGCTGGGGGCAACGGCGTTGACGCGGATGCCGTGAGGCCCGAGCTCGGTGGCAAGCTGCCGGCTCAACATGATGAGCGCCGCCTTGGTCACCCCATACGGGCCGAGCCCAAACTCGGGCCGCAGCCCGGCGATGCTGGCCACGTTGACGATGGCGCCTCCGTGCGCCCGCATCCACGCGTCGACGACCAATTTGGTGAGCACCAACGGGCCCCGGAGGTTGACCTCGAACGTCTTATCCCAGGCGCTGAGCTCGACGTCGAGGATCGGGCCGAAGTGCGGATTGGTCCCGGCGTTGTTCACCAGGATGTCGATCCGCCCGAAGCGCGCCATGACCTGGCTGACCAGCCGCTCCGAATCCTCAGCCCGGCCCACATGAGCGACGATCGGCGTGACCGCTCCGGCATGGCGCGCATTGATCCGATCCGCGGCCGCCTGGAGGCCCTCGAGTTTCCTGCTGGAAGTGACGACCCTGGCGCCCTGCTCCGCCAGCGCAGCGGCGGTCGCTTCGCCAATGCCACGGCTTCCGCCCGTCACGATCGCTACGCGATCGGTGAGGTCGAAATCCGGCATTGCCAGATACTATCCGTTGAGATGGACTTCGACCACTCGCCGCTGGTCAAAGCGCTGCAGAAAAAACTCGACGACTTCATGGCCGAATTCATCTATCCAAACGAGAAAGCCTACGCAGCCCAGGTGACGACCGAAGATCGCTGGCGACCGCCCCCCATCGTCGAGGAGCTGAAGCCGAAAGCACGGTCGGCGGGGCTGTGGAACCTCTTCCTTCCCGAGTCCGACCTCGGTGCGGGGCTCACTAACCTCGAGTACGCACCGCTCTGCGAAATCATGGGCCGCGTCCCATGGGCCTCGGAGGTCTTCAACTGCTCGGCGCCTGACACCGGGAACATGGAGATCCTCGACCGCTTCGGCACTCCCGAACAGAAGGATCGATGGCTGCGTCCGCTTCTGAATGGAGAGATTCGCTCCGGTTTCGCGATGACGGAGCCTGATGTCGCGTCCTCAGATGCCACCAACATCAAGAGCCGCATCATTCGCGAGGGTGACGATCTCGTGATCAATGGCCGGAAATGGTGGACATCGGGCGGTATGGACCCACGCTGCCAGCTCTTCATCTTCATGGGGAAGACGGACCCGGAGAATCCGGATCGTCATCGGCAGCAATCGATGGTCCTCGTGCCGCGCGACACGCCCGGTATCAAGATCTTGCGATCGTTACCCGTGTTCGGTTTCGATGACGCCCCCCACGGGCACGCTGAGGTCGACTTTGTCAACGTCCGGGTGCCGGCTTCCAGCGTCCTGCTTGGCGAAGGACGCGGCTTCGAGATCGCCCAGGCGCGCCTGGGCCCCGGCCGAATTCACCACTGCATGCGACTGATCGGGCTGGCGGAAGTGGCCCTAAAGCTCATGTGCAAACGGGTGATGAGCCGGGTGGCCTTTGGCAAGCCCCTTGCCCAGCAGTCGGTGTGGCTGGAGCGAATCGGGCAGTCGCGCATCTTGGTCGACCAGGCCCGCCTGCTGACCCTGAATGCGGCGTACAAGATGGACATCGCCGGCAACAAGGCGGCGCGGACCGAGATCGCGATGATCAAAGTGGCGGCTCCGAACATGCTCTGCACGGTTCTCGATTGGGCGATCCAGGCGCATGGCGCGGCCGGCGTTTCCGACGACTTTCCGCTGGCCCATGCGTATGCTTACGCGCGCACGGTCCGGATCGCTGACGGGCCGGACGAGGTTCATCTCAACCAGCTCGGCCGGCTCGAGCTTGGCAAGTACTGACGACGTCGTCGGAGCGATACGTTCGCTCCAGCAGGCGTACTTGATCGGGGTCGAAGGCGTCACGGAGGTCTGGCTCGTACGGCACGGGGACGTCTACGACCAGGACGAGGTGGTCTCGGATCCACCGCTGAGCCCGCTGGGCCGACAGCAAGTGGAACGGTTGGCCCAACGCCTGAAATCGGTCAATGTCGACGCCGTCTACTCCAGTCCACTTCGGCGCGCGTTGCAGACTGCGTCAGCGCTGGGCGACCGGGTCGAGACCGATCCGAGGTTGACGGAGGCCCGTGCCAGCTACCCCAACGGCAAGGTCGAGCTCCAGGAAAGTCCTGATGCCCTGATCGAGCGGATGCGAAGCGCCGTCGACGCGGCCGTGGCCGCGCACCCCGGAGGGCGGGTCCTGATGGTCTCGCACGGGATCGCGATCCTGAACTACCTCTGCGACGTCCTCCGGCTCACTCCTGGCACCCTGCGGCTCTTCCCCGATTTCACGAGCGTGAGCGTGATCCGCGTCAAGGGAGACCGTCGGGTGGCAGGGTCGCTGTGCGACACCGCCCACCTGGAAGCGGCGTCATGACCGAAGCCGAAGAACGCATTCGCGGAGACCTTGCCGCCCAGATCAAGGAGCCGGTGCGCGAGGTTCGACCCATCCCCGAGGGTCACTCCGGCTTCACCTACTGGGTCGAGCTCGAGGGACGTCGCGCGGTCCTGCGCCTTCCTCCGCCGGGTGCGCGCATCGCCGGCCCGGCGGACATCCCGCGCCAGACGAGGATCATGGCGGCGCTGCACGGGCAGGGGCTGCCCGTCCCCACCATCGTGGCAACCTCAACGGACCCGGTGGTCGACGGAAGGCCATTCGTCCTGATGGAGGCGATCAATGGCGACCGCGTCGAGCAGGCGATCGACGCCGGGAGCAATCCGCTCCAGCTGGCATCATCGGCGGTGGAGGTGCTGCGCCGCTTCCAGGCGGTGCCCTGTGAGAAGACCGGTATCGGCGGTGAAGACCCGATGCCGCTCGAGGGAGAGGTCGCGCGCTGGACGTGGCTCATGGAGCGGGCCCCTTCGGAGCTCACCGGGCAGGCACCGCGGCTCGCCCAGCTGCTGCTCGAGCGGCAACCCCGTCCCGAACCGCCGGTTCTCGTCCACGGCGATTACCACTTCGGCAACATGCTCTTCGACCGCGGACGCGTGGCGGCCGTGGTCGACTGGGAGATCGCCCAGCTCGGCCAGCCTCTCCTCGATCTCTGTTGCATCAGCCTCTCGCACGTCGCGGCCGATAGCGTCCGCGAGATGTACGGCGCCGACCCGGACGACTACCGCTGGTACCTGGCGTTGACCTATTACAAGTACGCAGCGATCTTCGGCTACAACCTGATGCTGCATCGCCGCGGCAAGCGGCCCGACCCAAGTTACGAACAGCGAACCGACACGATCATCGGATTCATCGATCAGGGCGTCGGCGTGCTCGGGTAGCCGTGGACATTCGAGGTCGCGTCGTGGTCGTGACCGGAGGCGGCGGCGGCATCGGTAGCGCGCTCTGCCGGCGCTTTGCGGCGGATGGGGCGAGCCAGGTGGTCGTGTCCGACGTCGACCGCGACGCCGCGGAGATGGTGGCGGCGGAGATCGGCGGCACGGCCGTGCCCGCCGATGTCACGGTGGAGTCCGACGTTGTGGATCTGGTTCGCGGAACCGTGACGGCGCACGGCCGGATCGATATCTATTGCTCCAACGCCGGCATCGCTTTTGGCGGTGGGCCCGAGGCTTCCGACCAGGCCTGGCGGCAGAGTTGGGACGTGCATGTCATGGCCCACGTCTACGCCGCGCGCGCCCTGCTCCCTGGGATGCTCGAGCGAGGCGAAGGTTACATCGTGGGCACCATCTCGGCCGCGGCGCTGCTCAACCACGTCCTGGCGGCGCCCTACGCCGTGACGAAAGCCGCCGGACTCTCCTTCTTCGAATGGTTGGCGATCGCCTACCACGAGCGGGGGATCCGAGTCTCCGCGCTCTGTCCCCAGGGGGTGCGGACCGCGATGCTGGCGCAAGAGGGCGAGCGCAACTTCCTGACAGCCGGCGCGCTCGACCCCGATGAGGTTGCCCAGGCCGTCGCCGAGGGCGTGCACGACGAGCGGTTTCTCATCCTTCCCCATGCGGAAGTCGGCGAGTTCTTGCAGCGCAAAGCCTCCGACTACGACCGCTGGTTACGGGGCATGCGTCGCCTGCGCGGTCGAATCCTGGAGGAGTAAGGGCCGCCGGATCACGCCGGCGGCCCTTTCTGCGGACCTGCTGGGTCTTACGGAATCCCGTTTGCCGGAGGCCTCGATGCCGATCCACTGTACGGGCTGATCGGGCCTGAGTCCGAGGACGTGTTGACGGGACCGGTCGTCGTTTCCGTCCCGTCCGCCGCGATGGTGACGAGCTGCACCCCCAGGAAGCCGAGGTGGTTGGTGGACGAGAATCCGAGCGGCGCGAGACCCGGCCCGCCACTCAGCTGGTTCGTCTCGAGAGACTTCACCAAGCTGGCGCGGGTCGGATTGCGGCCTGCCGCCTTGAGGGCCTGCGCGAGTGTGTACGCCTGCGCCATGCCGTAGAGGACGTTGCCATCCCAGGGCAGACTCGCGATGTGATCGTCGTGGATCTTCTTGAACAGGCTGATCCATGGATTCGAGCTGTCGCCCGGCAGCGGGAGGTAGGTGTCGGTGACCATGCCGGCGAGCAATTGTCCCCCGGCCGCGCCCTTGGAGAAGGACTTCAGCAGGCCGGTCAGGGTGGTGATGTCGGAGCCGACATTGCTCACGACCCAGATCGGATGATAGCCTGCCCCGGCCGCGGCCAGCATTGCCAGCGCGGTGAAGGCCGGAATCGAAAAGGAGACGACGACCTGCGCGCCGGACGCCTGCAGGGCGGCGATCTGTGGCTTGACGTTCGTGTTGGTCGGGACATAGTACTGGCGGTTCGCGTCAGGGACTGACGACGCGCCGAGCTGCGCATCGAGACCTTTGACGCCGTCGAGGCCGAACTCGTCGTTCTGGAAGAAATACCCGACCTTCTTGCCGCCGAGACTCTGCTGGATGTACTGGCCGAGGATCTTGCCCTCGATGGTGTAGTCTGGCTGCCAGCCGAAGGTGTAGGGGTGATTCGCGACGTCGTTCCAGCAGTTGCAGCCGCTGGAGACGAACAGATCAGGCACTTTCTGGGTGTTGATGTAATCGACGACCGCCTGATGCGTCGGCGTTCCCAGGGCGCTGAACAGGGCGAAGACCTTGTCCTCCAGGATCAGCTTGCGGGTGAGGCTGGCGGTGTTCGTCGGATTGTAGCCGTCGTCGTAGTACGTGTAGGTGATCGTGCGCCCAAAGATTCCGCCGTGGGCATTCAGGACCTGAAAGTACGCGCTCGAGGCGGCCGAGATCTCCGAATAGCCCGGCGCTGCCCGACCGGTCAGCGGTTGCGTGCTCCCGATCGTAATCGTGGTCGCGGTGATGCCCGGCGCGGACGCGGTATTCGTGCCGTTGTCGGAGCTGGTTGAACTGCCGCAGGCCGCGAGCAATCCCGCGACACAGACGATCGCCATCCCTCTAATCCGCAGCGCGTTGCCGCCCATCACACTTTTCAATCGAACCTCCTTCCTTTATACGGGGTGCGGGGTCTCGGCGACTAGGTACCTGGTGCGGGATCGTCCCAATCCACCACCCCCTTTTGCCCACCCCCCGGGGAGTGTCCCCAGCGAGCCCGGCCGATTGCGAGAATCCGCTGTAGGGCACCCTGGATGCCATGGGGAGCCACAAGCATGGCGATCACAAGGATGCCGCCGTAAATCGCGAGCGGCAGATTGTCGGCGACGGAGCTCGGAAGTTTCAGCGTGCTCGCCATGCCACTGGTGAGCCACGGAAGGTAGACCAGCACGACGGAGCCCCAGACGGCACCGGCCAGGCTGCCCAACCCGCCGATGACGATGGCGGTGATCAGTTGCAAGGAAAGGCTGAGGCTGAATCCGGCCGGCGACGTGATCCCGGACCAGTACGCGAAGAGCGCGCCCGCCAGGCCCGCACACGCCGCGCTGATCACGAAGGCGAGCACCTGCGTGCGAGCGACATCGATGCCGGCGAGGGCCGCGGCCGCTTCATTGTCGCGTACCGCCTTGAAGGCACGGCCGGGAGCGGTGCGGAGCAGGTTGGCCAGCAGCAGCATTGTCATCAGCGCGGCGGCGAAAGCGATCCATGCGAGCCAGCGCTCAGCCGGAAAGTCGGCGCCCAGCCAATCGGGGGGTGCGGATGGCGGCACGGTCAGGCCAGTATCGCCGCCGAAGATGCTCTTGTAGCGGGTCGCCACCTGAGGCAGCGCGACCGCGAGCGTGAGCGTCGCACCCGCGAGGTAGGGACCACGCAGGCGGGCCGCGGCATACCCGAACACGATGCCGATGAGCCCGGTGCTCAGTACCGCGATCAGCAGGACCACGATGACGGGAAACTGGCGATGATCCTTCAGCAGCAATGAGGCGGTGTACGCGCCGACAGCCATCAACGCGCCGTGACCCAGCGACAGCTGCCCGTTCAGCCCCGTCAGCAGCGTGAGGCCGGCAGCCGCGACCGCGAAGATGGCGACCGCGGTCAGGTTGTAGTCGGCGTAGGCTCCAATCTGCGCGCTGAGCAGCAGCAGTACGACGGCCGCTCCCAGCGCGATCAGCAGGTGTCGACTCAGGGTTGGGCTGACCATGCGATCCACGCGCGAACGGACGGCCACCATCTCAGACCTGCCGAAGCCGCTGCACGGCGAAGAGGCCGCGCGGCCTCACCATCAGCACCGCGATGAGGATGACCAGGGCCCCCACGGTTTCGAGGTCGGAGCCAAAATAGCCACCAACATAACTGAGGGCAAATCCCATCAGCAACCCGCCGACGACGGCGCCCACCGCGCTATCGAGTCCGCCGATCACCGCCCCGGTGAAACCGAAGACCAGGACATCGTCCATGAAGTTGGGATAGAGCAGGAGCGAGGGCGCAATCAAGACGCCGGCAAGCGCCCCGACCAGCGACGCGAGCGCCCACCCCAGGGTGAGCATTCGTCCGACCCGGATACCGAGAAGGCCCGAGACTTCGGGATTGAAGGCCGAGGCGCGCATCCGCAGGCCCAGGTTGGTCCTTTGGAAGAGCACAAAAAGAAGGACCATGACGCTAAGGACTGCGCCCAGCGTGAAGGCATCGAACGGAGAGAAGGCGACCTGCGAGTTTCCGACATGCAGGCCGACAATCGAGAAGGCGGGAGGGAAGGACTTGATCTGGCCACCGAAGAGCATGGGAGCGAGGGCCTCGAGGAAGAGCAGCAGCCCCAGCGTCAGGATGACCACGTTGAGAGGAGGCGCCGACTCGACGGGGCGAACGATGACGCGCTCGGTGACCGCGCCGAGCAGCAACCCGCTCATCAGGGCAACCGCGAACGCCACCCAATAGGGGGCACCGCGATCGACGGCGAAGAGCGCGAGGTAGGTGGTGAACATCGCCATCGCGCCCTGGGCGAAGTTGATGACCTTCGTGGCACGCCAGATCATCACCAGGGCGAGCGCCATGGCGGCGTAGATCGCGCCCTGGGTCAGGCCCGTCAGGGTCAGGACGATAAACCGGCTCACGACTCAAAAACCCAGGTAGGCATGGCGAAGTCCCTCCTCGCTCAGGAGCTGGTGGGCTCGGCCCCGAGCCACCACCTTCCCCAGGTGAAGCACGATGCCTTCGTCGGCCACTGACAAGGCACTCTTTGCGTTCTGTTCGATCAGGAGCACGGTCAGTCCGCGCTCCGTGACCAGCGCCCTGATGCGAGCCATGATCTGGACGAGCACGAGCCGGGCGAGCCCGAGCGACGGCTCATCGAGGAGGAGCACCCGGGCGCGCGCGACCAGCGCCCGACCGACCGACAGCATCTGCCGTTCGCCCCCCGAAAGGCTGAAGGCCGCCAGGTGCCGCCGGCTGGCCAGCGGGGGGAAGAGGTCGTAGGCCTCGGCCAGCGCCTTTCGCTGGTCCGGTGGATCCCGCCGCCAGAGACCCCCGAGCCGGAGGTTCTCGTCCACCGTCAGCTCGGCGAGGACGCCCTGACCCTGGGGCACATGCGCGACCCCGAGGCGCGCGATCTCATCGGGGGCGAGGCGCGTGATATCGCGACCGTCGAGGCGGACCGACCCGCTCCGCGGCCGCGTCAGGCCGGAGATCGTCCGAACTAGGGTCGTCTTGCCGGCGCCGTTGGCACCGAGGACCGCCGTCATCGACCCGTCGGCTACCGCGAGGGAAACACCGTGCAGCGCGACCACCGGACCGTAGGCGACGGTGAGGTCGATGACCTCAAGCACCAGGCGATGCCTCCGGCGTGGGGACATCCTCGCCGAGATAGGCCGTCGCCACCTGCGGATTGCCCCGGATCTCCTTCGGTGTGCCTGACGCGATCACGCGGCCCACGTTGAGCACGACGATGCGGTCAGAGATCGCCATCACGAAATCCAGGTGGTGCTCGACGACGGCGACGCACATGCGGTTGCGAAGCTGCGTGATCAGCTGGGCGAGATCGTCGATGTCCTGAGCAGATAGGCCGCTGACGGGCTCGTCCAACAGCAGCAGCGACGGCTCCGCCATGAGGGCCCGAGCGATGATGACCCGTTTCTGTACGCCGTAGGAAAGCGTTGCCGGGTAGGCGCTCGCGTAGCCGGCGATGCCGAGCCGATCGAGGATTTCGTGGGCCTTCGAGGCGAGCTCGGCCTCGATCCGATCCGAGCTCGGCAGGGCGAGCAGCGACGCCAGCAGGCTCGGACGCAGATTCGACCCGGCCACGACATTCTCCTGGACCGAAAGCCCGGGCCAGAGCCCAAGCCCCTGAAGCGTGCGGGCAATGCCCAACCGGGCCAGGCGATGGGGTGCCGTGCCGAGCAGCGCCTCGCCACGGTAATTGATCCTGCCAGAATCGGGACGCAGGAATCCGCAGACGGCGTTGAAGAGCGTCGTCTTGCCGGCGCCGTTGGGTCCGATGATCGCGACAACTTCACCCGCATCGATACGAAGGGAGACCTGATCCAGCGCCAGGATCCCCCCAAAGCGGACGGTCAGGTCTGCAACCTCGAGGGTTGGCCGCGAAAGCTCTCCCACCCTTTTCTTCTCCCTAACGAACGTTCGATCAGACAGTATGCACCGACGAAGGGTCAAGTCAAGACGCCGCGGCTCAGCTCGTGCGGTTGGTCTCCCAGCCTCGGAGCAACGCCAGCGCGGCGCGCGCGTAGAGGTCCGCCACCCGCTCGAGATCCTGTTCGTCGCGCGGTTTGTACCAGTGAGGCAAGCCGTTGATCATGTCGACGATCGCCATCGCGGCGAGCTTGGAATCCTCTACCCGAAAGACGCCCTGCGCGCAACCGGCGTCGATCACGAGGGCCATCGTATTCCGGTACTCGCGGCGCAGGCCGTTGACCTGGGCGAGTTGGTTCGCCGGCAGGCTGCGGCGCTCGCGGATGTTGACCACAACCTCTCCTTTCCGCCGGTGCCCGAAGAGAACATGCCGGCGAACGGCGGACGCGATCGCCTCCTCAGGCGGCCGGTTGGCGACCAGCTCGGGCATCACCTCGGCGTTGAAGTCCGTCTGCATTCGCATACAGATCGCGAAGAGGATGTGCTGCTTTCCGGGGAAATGATGATAGAGCGAAGACGGCCGGATCTCCAACTCGGCCGCGAGATCGCGCACGCTGGCGGCCTCGTACCCCTTCTCGGTAAAGAGCCGCGTGGCGGATTCGAGGACCTGGTCGATCCGTAGAGTGCCACCCAGCGTTGCCCGGTCGACGTTCCTCATCGCCCCTTCCCTTGACAGCATCATACTGGCCAGTTCATATTGTCGATCGAACGATCGTTAGGGAGTAGGGGCCCCGCTCCGGCGTGAAAGAGCGGGGAGACATTAAGGGGAACGGACTATGGATTTCGGGCTGACCAACGAACAGCGGATGATCCTGGGAACGGTCCGCGAGTTCGTGACCAAGGAGCTGTTGCCGCTGGAGGCGGAGGCGCAGCGCGCCGAACTCGACGGCCGGTCCTTTCCGGAGCCCGCTGACATCCGCCGGCTGCAGCAGCGGGCAAAAACGGCTGGGCTCTGGGGCCTCCTGACGCCGGAAGAATACGGGGGCGCCAACCTCGGTCTGCTGATGACCTCGCTGATCAGCATGGAGACGTCGAGAGCGCTGATCCCCTTCTCTTACGGAGGACACGCGGATAACATTCTTTACTCTTGCAACGCCGAGCAAAAGCAGCGGTACCTCTGCCCCACCATCGACGGCGATCGAACAAGTTGCTTTGCGTTGACCGAGCCCGACACCGGCTCGGACGCGACCAACATCCAGATGCCGGCGGTCCGCGACGGCTCGGACTGGGTCCTCAACGGCCGGAAGGTCTTCATCACGAATGGTCTCGAAGCGGACTTCGCGATCGTCTTTGCCGTCACCGACAGGGGGAAGGGTCACCAGGGTGGCGTCACCGCGTTCCTCGTTGATCGAGCGATGGGATGGAGCAGCCAGCCGATCCAGACGATGGGCGCGTGGCGGCCGGCGGAGATCAGCTTCGACGGGGTCCGCGTCCCCGATGACAACGTCCTCGGTGAAGTCGGAAAGGGCTTCCAGCTCGCCATGGCCTGGATTGGCCAGGGCCGGATCATCATCCCGGCCCGGGCCATCGGCCAGGCGCAACGGCTGCTCGAGATGGCGCTGGATTATTCGCGCCAGCGGATCGCGTTTGGCCGCCCGATCGCCGAGTACCAGGCGATCCAGTGGATGCTGGCCGACAGCGCCGTCGAGATCGAGCAGGTGAAGTGGCTGGTGCTCAATGCCGCCTGGAAGGCCGACCAGGGTGGGGACGCTCGGCACGAGGCGTCGATGGCGAAGCTGGCGGGCGCCGGCATGATCTGGCGGGTCGTCGACCGGGTGATGCAGATCCACGGCGGGATGGGCTACACGAAAGAGATGCCGATCGAACGCGTGATGCGCGATGTGCGCGTCTACCGGATTTACGAGGGAACCGATGAGATCCAGCGACGGTCGATCGCGCGCAACCTCTTGAAGGGACACGCTACGCTCCGCGCATGGAGCTGACCGGGATGCGCACGTGATCTTCCGAAGCCCCTACCCGGATGTCGACATCCCGGATATCTCGCTGCCGGCCTTCGTGCTCGCCGGTGCCGCCGCGCTGGGGAACAAGCCGGCGCTGATCGATGGGCCGACCGGACGCACGCTCACGTACGCAGAGTTGGCCAGGTCAGTCCGCCGGGTGGCGGCCAGCCTCGCGCGCCGTGGGTTCAAAAAAGGCGACGTCTTCGCGATCTACAGCCCGAACGTTCCCGAGTACGCGGTCGCCTTGCACGGGGTCGCCACGCTTGGTGGGATCGCGACGACCTCAAATCCATTGTCGACGCCTCGCGAGCTCGCGCTTCAGCTCAACGACGCCAAAGCGAAGTACCTCGTCACCGTCCCCCAACTCCTCGACCACGCGCTCGAGGCGGCACGCCAGGCAAAGGTCGAGGAGATTTTCGTCTTTGGCGAGGCGCCAGGGGCCACGCCGTTCGCGGCGTTGATGGAAGCGGAGGACGCGGTCCCGACCGTGGCGATCGATCCCCGGAAGGACCTCGTGGCGCTGCCCTACTCGAGCGGGACGACCGGCCTGCCGAAGGGTGTCATGCTCACCCACCGAAACCTGGTCGCGAACATCGTGCAGACCTCCGCGGTCGTTCAGGCCACCGAGGACGAACGCTCGATCGCGGTCCTGCCCTTCTACCACATCTACGGCTTCACGGTGCTGCTGAACATCAGCCTCTACCAGGGCGTGACCATCGTCACCATGCCCCGCTTCGACCTGGAACTCTTCCTCCGGCTGATGCAGGACTACGCGATCACGCGCGCCAACGTCGTGCCACCCATCGTTCTGGCCCTGGCCAAGCACCCATTGGTCGCCCGATATGACCTGCACGCCTTGCTCTCGATCAACTCGGGCGCCGCCCCGCTCGACGCCAATGTTGAGCAGGCGTGCGGCGACCGCCTGAAATGCTTCGTCGCCCAGGGATACGGGCTCACCGAAACGAGCCCCGTGGTGTCGACCACGCCCGTCGAGCCCTTGAAGCGGCGCGGCGGCTCGGCCGGCCTCCTCATCCCGAACACGGAATGCAAGGTCATGGATCCCGCGAGCGGGGCCGAGCTAGGACCGGGAGGGCAAGGGGAAGTGTGGATCCGCGGACCCCAGGTGATGACGGGGTACCTCAACAATCCGGAGGCGACCGCGGCCATGCTCGATGCGCAAGGTTGGCTGCATACCGGGGACATCGGGTCCGTGGATGCCGATGGCTACCTGCATGTCGTGGACCGGCTCAAGGAGCTCATCAAGTACAAGGGATACCAGGTCGCGCCCGCCGAGCTCGAGGGACTTCTCCTCACGCACCCGGCCGTGGCCGACGCCGCGGTGATCCCATGCCCCGATCGGGAAGCCGGCGAAGTACCAAAGGCGCTGGTCGTGCTCAAGGGTGCCGTCACGCCGGACGAGCTGATCGCATTCGTGAACCAGCAGGTGGCGCCGTACAAGAAGATCCGGCAGCTCGAGATCGTGAGTCAGATCCCGAAGAGCCCTTCGGGGAAAATCCTGCGCCGTGTGCTGGTGGAACAAGAACGGACGCGGACCGCGTCATGACAACCGCGGACACTGGCTTTCGCCCTGGCGAGCGGTTCGCAGAAATGGACTCGTGGCAACAACCAACGCCGGGGGAGCCGGGGATCTGGAATGCGCTCGGCTGGCGGCGTGCCGAGCTCGAGGCAGGACGCGCCGTGCTGGAGTGGGAGCCGAACAGCGATCAGGCATTTCCGGCGGGCGACGGCTGGATCGTCCACGGCGGCATGGTGACCGCCATCCTCGACAGCGCCATGGGCAGCGCGACCTGGAGCCTTCTCGACCGGGACGAGGTCTACCTCACCGCCGACCTGAGGACGGAGTTCTATCGGCCGACCCGGCCGGGGCGAATCCGCGCGACCGGCTGGGTCGTGCGCAAGACTCGACGAGTGACCTTCGCCGCGTCCGAGCTGCATGACGAGGACGGCACGCTGCTGGCGAGCTGCCGCGCCACGAACATCACCATCGACCTGCGAGACGAGCCGCATCGCGCGCGTCGCGGTCCGGCCAGGCCCGTCTCCAGCTGATCGATGCCCGAGACATCGTTTCCGTTTGGGCCGGCGACGCAGGCCGAGATCTACGTCAGTAGCGCGGACGACCTTCCCCTCGACCCGGATGAGTGGGAACGCCGAGCCAAAGCGGTCCTCGAGCCGGGCCCCTTCGACTACATCGCCGGCGGTGCCGGCGGCGAGTCGACGATGCGGGCCAACCTGGACGCCTTCGGGCGCTGGCGTTTGCGTCCCGCGATGCTCGCCGGCAACGAGCAGCGAGATCTCCACGTCACCGTGCTCGGTACGTCGTCGCCGGCGCCGTTTTTTCTGGCGCCGGTCGGCGTGCTCGCCGCCGCCCGTTCCGACGGCGACCTCGCGGTCGCCCGTGCCTCAGCGGCCTCAGGCGTTCCATGGGTCGTCAGTACCGCAGCGTCATCACCGATGGAGGCGATCGCCGAGGCGATGGGCGCGGCGCCGCGCTGGTATCAGCTCTACTGGGTGAACGACCGCGAGGTGGTGGCCAGCCTGGTGCACCGGGCGGAGGCGGCCGGCTATGCCGCGATCGTCCTGACCCTGGACACGCTGCAGCTGGGCTGGCGCGTTCGGGATCTCGCAAACCAGTACCTGCCGTTCATCCTCGGCGAAGGCATCGGCCAATTCACCAGCGACCCGGTGTTTCGTTCGCGCCTTTCGGTCTCGCCGGAAGAGGATCCGCGGGGCGCTGGAGCGGCCATGGTCGGGATGTTCTCCAACCTGGGCCTACGCTGGGACGACCTCGCGTGGCTCCGCGAACGGACCCGCCTGCCTTTGCTCGCCAAGGGCGTCCTGCGAGCCGACGACGCGCGGCGAGTCCTCGACGCCGGATTTCAGGGCGTCATCGTTTCCAACCACGGTGGCCGGCAGGTGGATGGGGCCGTCGCGGCGCTCGATGCGCTGGTCGAGGTTCGCGACGCGCTGGGAGACAACACGGTGGTGCTGATGGACAGCGGGATCCGGCGCGGCGCCGACGTCATCAAGGCGCTCGCCCTAGGCGCGAACGCCGTCCTGCTGGGCCGGCCCTATGCCTACGGGCTCGCGGTCGCGGGCCAGACCGGCGTGGAGCGCGTCATCCGCAACCTGATGGCCGAGATCGATCTGACGCTCGCGCTGATTGGCGGCCGCGACGTAAAGGCCCTGGACCGATCATGGATCACCCTCCGGCCCTGACCAGCGAGCTGATCGGACGCGAGTCCGAGGTCGCCCTCTTCGAGGTGGAGCGAGGCGCCATCCGAAAATTTGCCGACGCTGTGCAAGACCAGACGCCGTCATGCGTGCGCGGCGATATCGCGCCGCCCACCTTTCCGACCACCTTTCGGATGACGATCCCCGGCGTGACCTTCGACCTGGCGCGCGTGCTGCACGGCGCCCAGGAGTACCGGTATGAAAAGCCCCTTCGGGCGGGCGATCGCGTGCGCTGCCGAGTGCGAGTCGCCAACGTCTATCGGCGTCAGGGCCGCCTCGGCGAGATGACGTTTCTCATCCTGCGGATGGAAGGCACGGATGAGTCGGACAGCCCCGTGTTCAGCGGAACGACCACCGCCATCCTGCGATGACCGGTCCGCTGCTTGCGGCGCGGCCGGACCTCGAAAGCGGCAGTGTCCTGCCGGACCTTCGCAAGCCGCCGATCACCAAGATGCAGCTCGTAAAGTACGCGGGCGCCTCGGGCGACTTCAACCTGATCCACACGGACGACGAGACGGCGCGAACGGTCGGACTCGAGGGCGTCATCGCGCATGGCATGCTGAGCATGGCGTTCCTGGGCGAGTATCTGTGCTGGCTGGCCGGGCCGGAATCGGTGCGACGGCTTTCAGTCCGCTTCGTCGAAATGGTCCGGCCCGGTGACACGCTGACCTGCCGGGCCCGCGTGAAAGAGCAAACCACACGCGATGCCGGGCGGCGGCTTCACCTCGAGGTCTGGGCGGAAAATCAACGAGCCGAACGGGTCACCGTCGGCGAGGCGGAGGTTGACATCACATGAGCGGACGATTCGAGGGGCAGACCGCGTTGGTGACGGGCGGCGGGCGAGGGATCGGGGCAGCCACGGCGACGCGTTTCGCCGCCGACGGCGCGAAGGTCGTGATCTCCGACCTGGATCTCGAACCGGCGGAAGCGGTCGCCGCGCAGATCCGAAGCCACGGCGCAGCGGCTCTGGCGGTCGCCTGCGACGTGACGGATCGCCTCTCGGTGGAAGCCCTCGTCGACCGCGCCGTGAAGGAGTACGCGAGCCTCGATATCCTCGTTACCTGCGCGGGCATCCTCCGCGACAACCTGGTTCACAAAATGACCGATAGCGACTGGGACCTTGTCGTCGACACGCACCTCAAGGGCACGTTTCTCTGTGCGCAGGCGGCGCAGCGGGTGATGGTCCCGGCACGACGGGGCAAGATGGTGTTTTTGTCGTCCAATTCGGCGTTGGGCAACCGCGGGCAGGTCAATTACTCGGCGGCCAAGGCGGGCATCCAGGGAATGGCGCGGACGCTGGCGATCGAGCTGGGTCCCTTCAACATCAATGTCAACACGGTCGCACCCGGGTTCATCGAGACCCGGATGACGCAGGCGGTTGCGCAACGCACCGGGATCGACTACGCGGACTTGAAAAAGGCAGCGGCCGAACGCACCCCGTTACGTCGGATCGGCCGGGCCGACGATATTGCCGGCGTCATCACTTTTCTCTGCAGCGACGATGCGAGCTTTGTGACCGGGCAGACAATCTACGCAACCGGCGGACCCTAACTGGGAGGCGAGCCATGAGCATCGCGGCGGGCAACTTCGTGGTGACCACTCGGCAGGGCCGGGTTCGCGGTCATGTGACCGACGGCGTGGCGGCGTTCAAGGGAATTCCCTACGCCCTGCCACCGTTCGGACCGAATCGGTTCCAACCTCCACGGCCTCCGCAGACGTGGGACGGTGTGCGCGACGCGCTCGAGTATGGCCGCGTCGCGCCGCAACCGCCTTACGCACCGCCCTTCGATCAGCTCCTTGGTGATCAAGGCCGTCCGCGAGAGGACTGCCTCAACCTCAACGTGTGGACGCCAGACCCGAGCAGTGGCGGTCTGCCCGTCATGGTGTGGATCCACGGCGGCGCCTTTGTCCGAGGCTCCGGTGCGCTCCCAACCTACGATGGCACCCGCTTTGCTCGCGATGGCGTGGTCTGCGTCACGCTCAACTACCGACTGGGAGCGGACGGCTTTCTGTACCTCGGCGACGGGATCGCGAACCGGGGGCTGCTCGACCAGATCGCCGCGCTGCAATGGGTGCAGGAGAACATCCGGGCTTTCGGCGGTGACCCGGCCCGGGTCACGATCTTTGGTGAGTCGGCGGGCGCGTTCAGCGTGGCCACGTTGCTCTCGATGCCACGTGCGGAAGGCCTGTTCCAACGAGCGATCGCGCAAAGCGGGGCGGGACACCACACGAGCTCGCTGGCAACCGCCCAGCTGGTCGGGCGCAATCTTGCCGACAAGCTCGGCGTGGCGCCGACGATGCCGTCGATCGCGGCCGTCCCTCTGGATCGCCTCGTCGAGGCGCAGGCCGCGTTAGGGCAGGAGCTCGCCATCCGGCCAGACCCCGCACGATGGGGCGAGGTGGCGGCCAATGGGATGATCTTCGAGCCGGTCGTCGACGGCGAGGTGGTTCCGGCAAGGCCCATCGAGCGTGTCGTTGCGGGAGCAAGTGCTGACATCGAGCTGATGGTCGGCACGACCACGGAGGAGTGGCGCTTTTTCCTCGTTCCCGGGGGCGCGATCGACCGCGTCACCGCGGACCGTCTGTCGAGCATGGCCCGCGTCATGGGCCTCGATGTCGAGCAAGCCCTGCCGGTCTACCGCGCATCCCGACCGCAGGCAACAGCCGGCGACCTTCTCGCCGCGATGATCACGGACTGGTTCTTTCGTATTCCTGCCATCCGGCTCGCAGAGGCCCACGCCAAGAACGGTGGGTCGACGCATATGTATGAGTTCGCCTGGCGCTCGCCGCTCTTCGACGGTCGGTTTGGAGCTGCGCATGCGGTCGAAATCGGATTCGTCTTCGATAATCTGCGACGCGAAGGCGCCATGGGCCTGGCCGGCGACAGACCGCCGCAAGCGCTTGCCGACGTGATGCACCGCGCGTGGGTCGGGTTCGCCACTAATGGATCACCCGGATGGTCGCCCTACC
Source organism: Candidatus Dormiibacterota bacterium (assembly GCA_035544955.1). Taxonomy (NCBI): domain Bacteria; kingdom Bacillati; phylum Candidatus Dormiibacterota; species Candidatus Dormiibacterota bacterium. The sequence goes on along the minus strand of DASZZN010000012.1, from coordinate 4,884 downwards.
ATTCACTCACGCGGTCGGTGATGCGCTTCGACGAGGCGGGCGGGAAGGTCGTGAACGACCCGGCGGCTAACGAGCGCCAACTCTGGGACAGCATTCGCTGACGCATAACTCTCCTCGGAGAAAGATCAGATTGGGTCGAAGAAATGTCGCTGACAACGGTTAAGAGCGCGCACACCGTGTCAGCAACTGTTGACCGCTTGATCGCGGCGCTGGGAAGGCGGGCGCTAGGCCGGTCGTTCCAGCAGCATCTTGAGGAGGGCGAGATCTTTCCGATTTGCGCGACGCATGGCCGCCGCCATGAAGGGCGCCGCGATCTTGGAGAACCCCGCGGGTTCGCCGCGATTGCGCAGGGTCATCCGCGTCTGCCTCTCGCCTACCGGCTCCCAGGTATAGGTGGTCTCCATCGGGAAGGCGCCTTGAGCAGTCTTCATCACGAGGCGACGGCCCGGAACGAGGTCGATCACCTCGTAGGTGTAGGCGAGCCGGCGGCCGAGGAACTGCGCGACGAAGGCAAGCTGTGATCCGATGCGCATCGGCGGCGGCGTTTTCCACTCGACTGACTTGATGTTGACGTACCACCGCGGCGCATTGGATGGATCGCCCGCGTAGGCAGCGACTTGGGCGGGCGGGCGATCGATCACCGTCTCGGTGAGCACGTCAACCGGCACGATACAGTCCCTCCTTCTCGTGCAGACGGCCACCTAGGCGGTCGAGCATTGCGTCCCATCCCCCACGATGCCAGCGGGCGGCTTCATCGGGTAATTGCGCGTGGACCAGGCGCAGGTCGGTGAGACCGTCGCCGGCGTCGCTGAGCTCCACGGTGATGACGCTGGGCACGCTGCCGGTGTAGGGCGAAACCCAGGTGAAAACCAGGCGGCGCGGAGGATCGATTTCCAGGTATTCACCGGTGTGTTCGATCACGCGGCCCTCGCCCTTCATGACGATGCGCAACCGCCCACCGACACGAAGATCGACGTCGGCTTCGATGGTGCCGATCGGCGTCATCCACTCCTGCAGCAGGTCGGGCTCCGTCCACCAGCGGAAGACCTCGCCGATCGGGGCAGGCAGGCGGCGATGGATCTCGATCGCCTGGGCGTCGATCACCGCCGCTTCCGGGCGCGGAGCCTGGCCTCGAGGAGATCGAGACGCTCTTCCCAGAACTGCCGGTACGTGCCGAGCCAGCCCGCCGCCGAAGCGAGTGGCGCCGGCTCGAGGGTAAGGCGATGCTCGCGACCCACGATCGTTCGCCGCACGAGGTGCGCATCTTCGAGGACGCGAATGTGCTTGGAGACGGCCGCCAGGGAGATCGGGTGCGCCGCGGCGATCTGGGTCACGGTCGCGTCACGCGGCCGGAGTTGATCGAGAACCCGCCGGCGCACCGGATGGGCAATCGCCGCGTACACGGCATCGAGCTGTCGAGTAGAATATTCAACCACTTGGTTGAGCGTACTAGAGCGGGGCTCTGAGGTCAAGACACAGGAGGAGGAACCGATGTCCGAGAGCAATGCGAGAACCAAAACGGAGTCGCGGGCGGTCGCCCTCGCCCGGTCCCACCTGGAGGCGTGGACCAATCACGACTTCGACACCGTGCGCGGCAACCTAGCGAAGGACGTGCAGTTCTACAGTCCGGCCGCGAACCTCGTGGGCATCGACGAGTACATGGACGCCCCGAGAGGCCTGACGCAATTCGCACGACAAGTCGTGCCCGGCAGCCTGCGCCTGATCGCCACCATGGGCGATGAGCGGAACGCGCTGATCATGTATGAAGTCAGCACCGAGGGCGGCCCGATCGGGCCGAAGCTGTTGCCCTCCGCGCAGACCTGGCTATTGGACGACGACGGAAAGATCAAGGTCGAGCGGATGGTCTCCTACGTCGCTTCGCGCGCGATCTGACCGTCCGCCAGACAATCGGGCAGCGGATTCTGCCCGAAAGTCTGGCCGGGCACTAACTTGCCGCGGGGTGGCAACCGGGGGATATTCAGCGCTTCAACGCCGGCGCCCTGGGACTCGGACCTGCGCCGCAGCCGGAACCGCATGCCACCAGCTGGGTGACCCTGACGCTGATTCACATTCCCGGCCCGCCGGCAGGCTTTTACGTGCTTACCGCCTTTCCGACCGGCGTCCCCGGCGGCCTTGGAGGCTGACATAGCCGGCGAAACACCGCGGCTCTCAGCCCACGCGAAGGACGCGTTGGAGGCGACCAGGTCGTTCGTCCACGGCTACTGGGCCGATACCGATGGTCTCGAGCAGGTCAGAAGTGAGCTGGCCCACGTGGCACGCCGGAATCCCCATCAACTAGAGCAATCGCTCGCCGCGTTGCAGGTCGTCTTGCGGGAGAACTATCCCGACGGCACACTGGCGCGACTGGTCGCTTGGGACGCGAATTGGCCGCTGGAAGACCCGTCGGATAACGGTGCGAAGGCTTTCCTCACGCAGGTTGCTGGCATCGTCCGCGACGTTATCGATTCGACAACTTGACAGTGAGCCTGGTGCCAAGAGCCAGCTGAGCGGGCCGCTAACACGGAACAATCGCTGGCGTAATTCAAAACCTCCGCTCCGCGGCGCCCGGCTGGCATCATGAACGGTATGCCCTTCTTTGGTTATCACATGCCCAGCTTCACGTTTCCGGGTGTTCCCCCGGACCAGCTCTTCGATCACGCAGCCGGGCTTGCGCGTTCGGCGGAAAACGCTGGCTTCGAGCTGGTGACGGTGATGGACCACTTCTACCAAATCACTCCCATCGGCAAGGAGGAGGAGCCGATGCTCGAGGCCTATTCGACGCTTGGGGCGCTGGCTCGGGAGACGAGCCGCATACGTCTGGCAACGCTCGTGACAGGCGTGACCTATCGCAACCCGGCCCTTGTGGCCAAAATGGTTACGACGCTCGACGTGATATCGAAGGGGCGCATGATCTGTGGCATCGGCGCCGCCTGGAACGAGTCCGAGCATGTCGGGTTCGGCTTTCCGTTTCCGCCGATCCGCGAGCGTATGGACCGGCTCGACGAGGCGCTGAACATCATCAAGCTAATGTTCACCCAGGAGCGGCCGTCCTTCAGCGGCACGCATTACCGCATCGACCGCGCGCTCAACAACCCACGCCCGCTGCAACCTGGTGGACCGAAGATCATGGTCGGCGGTGGCGGCGAGAAGCGCACCTTGCGCCTGGTCGCGCGCTACGCCGATATGTCGCACTGGTTCGGCCCGTTGGCGGACATCAAACGGAAGATTGAAATCCTGAACCGCTACTGCGAAGAAGAGGGCCGGGACCCGGGCACCATCACCAAGACCATGGGCTCCCCGGTCGTCCTGGTAGAAAACGAGGGACAGGTCAAGACCGTGATGGAACGGATGCCGCCCGAGCGGCGGGTAATGTTCCAGCCGGCCACCCCCGAACAGGCTGCCGAGATCCTGCAAGACTTCATCGCCGCCGGCATCGAGGGCTTCACCTTCGGCAACCCTACGATGCGGACGCCGGACGAATTCGAGCGCGCGCGCCGCCTGATCGCCGCGGTCACGAAGGCGTAGTTCTATCGCTGGCTAATCCGCCCCTTCTGCTGCGCGGCGTGCCTGGTCGGCGTGGTCGTGGCAGTGGGCAGCATATATCTCGAGCCACTTATCGACCGAATATGCGCCCAGTTCGCTGTGCGTGCCGGCCCGCTCCCACTCCGCCTCGCTAAGGGCCTCGAGGATTGACGCAGTTGATTCCCGTGCAGCCCTAATGGCGTCGAGTGATGGCTGCACTGGACGGCGGGCGTAGTGAAGACGTGCCGCGAACAAGTCGGGATCGTAGCCTGTGATCTGGGGATTATCCTCGGCGACCAGCCGGCGAAGGCGGATGGCCGAGGTCATTTCGCTATCTGCCGTGTGGTGCACCACCTCGCGTGCCGAGAAGCCCCCGTCTGCGGGCTTGTGGTCGAGCTGCCTCTCGCTCAGGCGAGACACCGCGTCCGCCAACACGGCGGGGCCTTCCCGATACCGGGTGATGAGCTCCGCGCGGTTCGGTTTCGACATTGCTTTCCATAGAGAGTAATGCGCCAGGGACTCGTAGCCCCGGTACCGGCGGCTGAACCGCTAGATTGAGGGCGAAATGACAACAGATACGAGTGTCTCCACGATCGCGCACGTGAACGGCATCCAACTCGCTTATCAAATCTTCGGAACGGGCTCCCCACTCGTCCTGCTGCACGGCGGCTTCGGGTCGGTTGAGATGTTCGGCCCTAATGTGGAGCTTCTTGCTGGCGGGCATCGCGTCATCGGCGTGGATCTCCAGTCCCACGGCCGATCGCCCGCCGTTGATCGGCCGATGCGCTTCGAGACGATGGCCGATGACATCGCGGCGCTGATTGCGGAACTCAAGCTCGAGCGTGCCGCGATCATGGGTTTCTCGCTGGGCGGCGCGGTAGCGTTGCGCACGGCCATCCAGCATCCCGAATTGGTGGAACGGCTCGCTCTGGTCTCAACGGTCTTCAAGCGCAGCGGTTGGTATCCGGAGATGACCGCGAGTATGGATGCAATGGGACCTGAGGTGGCGGAGCCCTTGAAGCAAAGTCCGATGTACGAAGCGTAGTGCGGATTGCGCCGCGCAAGGAGGACTGGCCACTGCTCGTCACGCAGCTCACGACCGCCATGAAGCTGGATTACGACTGGTCAGCAGAAGTCGCCAGGCTGCCAATGCCGGTGATGATTGTGGCCGGAGATGCCGATGGACTCCCACCGTCACACGCCGTTGAGTTCTTCGGGCTGCTAGGTGTAGTTCCCACGGACCTTGTTGACAACTGAAGAGCCTCCTTGCACGGTTTGGGGTGTGAACAACAACCAGACCGAGAGGAGGCTCAGATGCAGCATAGGCCGCGACTCACCCCCTTTGGAAGACTGTTGCTGGTC